>CAZAPB010000072.1:0-7962 GCA_964486835.1 uncultured Planctomycetia bacterium | reverse complement strand
TGGCCATTTGAGGCATTGTATTCGATGCGGATGAATTGTGCTCAGATGCTATTGATTGCTTATCAACTACACTATTTAATACGTCGGCAAAATCAGGCCCTGGGTGCTGCTGAGAGTCCGCAACCTCGGCCTTCTGTCGAGAATCAGCTAATTCCAGCAACGGTTGGCCCGCGAAAGTCGGCGGAGGAACCTCTGAATTCTTCTTCAAATCAGGGTCGGCATTTTTACTATTATCCTTAATCAACACATAGCTGGTCTCCCGGCCCGAGGCGTCATAGGTGTATTCCTTTTGATAATTCTTTGAAGGATCCACATTTGCGTAAGCGATGATTTTGCTAGTAAGGTTACCGTAAGCATCATAAGCAAAGTAAGCAGCCCCCGTATAATACAAAGATTTTGCGGACGCATTCAAATAACCGTACGTCTTCTCTTTGAGGAGCTTTTGCGCGCCTTTATAATGAACATAAGTGCTATTTACAAAGACCCTGGACCTATCCAAAAGGTTATGGGTATTGGACAATATCCTCTGAGGCAACCCATGCGAATTGTATTGGGTAAGATTATAGGCCAACGCCACCGCCTTCTTGCCCTCGTATCTGGTCACTAATGAACGGATCTCCCGTCCTGCGCTGTCATACACATATTCATATTTTGCCGCGACAGTTTTGCAGTTGGCTTCTTTATAACCATATTTGCATTCGACCAAGTTTTTGCCTGAATAATAAGTGAGTGTATAGGCAATAGCCCCGTCAGCATCGGCCTTGGCGCGAATAATTTTGTCCACTTTTCTGTAACCCTGCTTGTTGGTATTCGCGTTCATATAGTGGTAGTACACATTTCCCGAATCATCAGGCTCCCTAAGACTCATGGACTCTACTAAGCCATTTGGGTAATTGGTGTAGGTGGTACCTGCCCATAGCGCCTCCGTGCCAAGTAACACAAAAAGCGCAAGCGGGACAATCTTCATCACCAGACTTTTCATATCCACCCCGGTTAACGACTTTATTGATAATACCTATTTATTAAATAAAATATATATTTCATTACAATTATATTATATTATTAACTAAACTATAATTTATATAGTAATTATTGTATATAATTGCATAATTATACTTATTAATGCATCTGTATATTACCTATGTTTTTTCTTTATTAACAAATGAAAAGTGATTATTGGATTGCTTATCGGAGGCTGATCATAAAAGAATTCCTTCTAAAATCTTTGTAGGCATGGTCGCGGGAGTGCTGTGGCTTTCTATGACCCAATAGCACAGTGGATTTAGCGGGTCGGTCGCGATAAAATACTGTCATGCCTACCACGGTGCTATTGCAGCCCATTCTAACCGGTCTCTCAATGGGAGCCTTCTGCGTTTCCTATTGCTTTCCATTTCTATCCTCTTTTATGGCTTCAGAACAGAGGCCGGCAAAGAGAAATCTGGCACTCATCATACAATTCCTCGTCGGCCGCTTTCTGGGCTATCTGGCCTTTGGCCTGGTATTTGGAGCGTTAGGGGAAAAAATGGGGCAGCTTGAGATCGCACTGGCGATCAATATTTCCCTGATCCTTCTCTCTATCCTCATGCTTTTCTATCTCTTTGGTCTTTTGAAAAAAAAGGAAACCACCTGCCTTTCTCAAAAATTCCAAAGCCGTAACGCGACGCTCATGGGATTCTTATTAGGGATCAATGTCTGTCCTCCGTTCTTACTTTCGTTGGCTTATGTCTTTTCGTTGCAAAGTCTCTGGAAAAGCGCGATTTATTTCATTCTATTTTTTTTGGCCAGCTCCGTTTTTTTTCTGCCGATGATCGCTGTGGGTTTTCTGGGCAAACAAAAGGAATTCCGTTCCGTCGCGCGGTGGAGCGGGATTCTCTCGGCATGTATTTTTTTAGGTTATGGGTGTTATTCTATTGTGAAGCTCAACTAAAAATAGATCTGTCTGGGGGAGAACAAAAATGTTAGGTGAAAAATGGATCCGTCGTCTTGACTCCATAGGTGTCTGGACAATGCTTTTCCTTATGCTGGCTTTCTTCTTTACCGGGCTGGCAATGACTAAACAGATCATCGACCCTGCCACGGCAAATTATATCCATACCCATGTTCTGCCGGTGCCTATGTTGCTCTTTTTTTTCATTCATATCTTAAAGCCGGTACACAGACAATTTACTAAATGGGGTATTTTCAAGAGTGAGCGAGCGGTAGACGGCTATGTCTACGCGCTGGCCGTTATTCTGATAACCCTGATACTCATCCTCTATTTCCGATAAATGAAGCCTTTGGCCAAAAAAGTTCTAGCCGGTCTTTTCATGGGGCTGGTCGTCTCCTCGACGGTTCTTGTAGTTATCCAGCGCCAGAATATTCTTGTCCGGGAGGAAGATCCTTCAAAATTCCATAAGGCGATGTATTTCAAGAACCGCTCCGGTAAACTCCTCCGGTGCCTGCTCTGCCCTAACCAGTGCGTGCTTTCTCCGGGCGAATACGGCCTGTGCAAAGCGCGTAAAAACCTGGGCGGCGATCTTTATTCGATGGTCTACGGCAAGATCGCCAGTGCGCACATAGACCCGATAGAGAAAAAACCATTTTTTCACGTACTGCCGGGCGCCAAAGCTTTTTCGATCGCGACCACCGGATGCAATCTGCGCTGCTCGTTTTGCCAAAACTGGGAAATATCCCAAGTCTTCCCTTTTGACGTGCGCACACAAGAGGCGACACCCGAAGAGGTAGTGCGTCAGGCGGTAGCCAGCCGTTCCCGGATACTTGCCTTCACATACAGCGAACCGATCATCTTTTATGAGTACATGCTCGACATCGCCAAGCTCGCCAAAAAAGCGGGCCTTAAGACCGTGGTCGTCAGCAACGGTTTCATCGAGCAGGAACCGCTCAAAGAGCTGCTCCAATATATCGACGCCTACAAAGTCGATTTTAAGGCGTTTGACGAGAAATTTTATAAAAACGTCACCCAAGGAAAACTCGAGCCTGTGCTGGCAACGATGAAAACAATCAAGGAAAGCGGCGTGTGGCTCGAGGTGGTGAACCTTCTAATCGTCAGTCAAAATGACAGCGACGCGCAGATCCGAGCACTGGCGCGATGGATGAAAGAAAATCTGGGGTCTGATGTTCCCCTGCATTTTTCGCGCTTCACGCCCAAATACAAGCTTCTCAACGTACCGCCAACGCCTGTGGAGACCGTGATCCGCGCAAGAAAGATCGCGCTAGAGGAAGGCTTGAAATATGTTTATACGGGCAATATTTATTATCCGGGAGGCGAAACGACTTACTGCCCCGGCTCAGGCCAAGCAGTCATCATCCGCGAACAAATGTTCACCGTTTACAATGGCTTAAAGGACGGCGCCTGTCCCGATGGAGAATCAGTTCCCGGCGTCTGGGAATAAAAGGTAAGGATCGCGGTGAGGAGGTTCATCGCTGCGAGTATTTCTAATACCTGCATAAAACCATAAGCCGGTATAAGAAAAACACTCACCGCCAGAGCTCCCAGGCAGGAACCAAAAAGATCGGCGGCATAAACCTTTCCCGCGTCGGCGCCGCGAAGAGAACTCGCCCAAGGGAATTCGAGGCCTACCAATATACCAATGCTAAGCGACAGACCGAACCATACGATCTCTTGAGATAGCCATCGGGCTTGAATATCCGAATATAAAAGCCAAAGCCACAACGCGAAAAAAGCCGCTATGAAAATATGTAAATTGGCGAGATTTTTTAGCGTCACCTGGCCGGTCTTATTGCCGGCCAAAGTTCCCAATGCCATGCCGATCATGATTGAGGCCATGATCCACGCAATTTTGTAATACAAGTTTCCAAAAAATATTTGAAAACCGTAGATCACAAGCACCTCGGCGGACATCAGCGAAAAACCTCCTAAGAACATCAGTGTACCGGGACGTATATCCGGCTCCTGTAATGGGCGTTTGCGCCAGAAAGACATAGCAAGCGCCAATATGCCCAACAACGGCCATGCCCAGAAAGGTATCTTGGCTATACCGCCAAGCCAATCTTCAGCACCGGGATGAAATAGACTAAGCCAGTAGATCGTGTTGTAAAGATATGCGCTAGGATACAGATCAAAGTTGCTTTTGGCGGAGCGGTTAGACTTGAGGATCTCTTGGACCATCCGAACTCGGTCAGTGGTATAGCGATCACGAATAAAAGGAGCTGTCGCAAAGCGGTTGGTTATTTTTCTTTGCTCCATCCTTTGAATGAACAACTCAGGGTCCGTTTCAAAGATCCTGCGCGAGGCGATAAAGTAAAGTGTATCCCCCGGAAGAGTGACAATATACGGAAATTCACTTTTGATACTCCTATAGACCGACGCGGCCAATTCTTCAAGCGGCACCGAGACGCTATCGGGCGAAAAAGATAGATGTGTCGAAAAAATGCCGTCAGATTTCATGCACTCGCCCGCTTTTTTAAAAAAATCCTCCGTGAAATAACGGTTAATGAGCGCGGTGGACGGATTCGGCAGATTGATGATCACCGCGTCAAGATCCCGAGGAAGCTTGGCCCAATAATACCTCAGATCGCCCGCCAACAAGTGAACCCGTGCGTCTTTAAGAGCCTTAAGAAGGTCTTTTGAGACATAAGAAGCCGCCGATTCCCCGAGCGCGGGATCCAATTCGGCATAATACACTTCTCGCGGCTCGTGTTTTAGTATCTCCGCTAACGCCCCATTAAAACCCGTACCGACCAAAAGGACCTTTTTGGGCCCGCGGTGCGCCAACAAAGGAAGATGCACAAGCATCTCACTGGCTTGCCCCTCATTATCCGCTCCCGAAAAAAGTCCGCTCTGATAAAAATTGACCTGTTTTCCCGTCCGAGTGACGGCGATATTGCCGTAGATAGAATTTCTCGTCTCAAGCATTATTTCATTCGGTAAACGCAAGGAAGCGGTGGAAATATTCAAAGCGTCCGAACAGCAACAGCAAATGATCCAAAAAAAACGGTTAAATAAATACCCGCCCATATTTTTTTCCCAAGCAGGCTTTTGTTTGAAAATGAAAGGAGGCCCGCCGCGCTAACATTCAGTCCCATAATCGCAACGGCAGTCATAAACTCATTACAGAACGCGAAATAATAACTAAATGCCAAAGCACCAAGAACAAAACCGAGGACTTCCGAAAGATATGCTTTTCCAGCCGTCCAAGAACGGGCTACCAATGCAAATTGCAACCCGAACACCGCGCACAAAGGCGCCAAGACAAAAAATGAGACGATCATCACCGGCAAAAGATCCGGTATCTGCCCCGGTGACGCGGCCAAAAAAGGACGCCCCGATCGCACCAGGATCAATTCTAACGGGAGCAAAATTGCCGTTGCCAGGTGGCATAGCGCTATAAAAAGAATATCCCCTGACTCATTTTTTATGATCTTTTCCAGAACGCTTCCTACCCCCACCCAGAAAAGCCACGCAAAAAGCGTCCATCCGATAAAGAACTCATTGCCATAGAAAGTAACGAGAAGTTCGCGCGTCAGCATTACCTGCGCGGCTAGTGAAGTAAATCCTAGAACGAGCAATGATAGGACCAGCATAATACTTTAGATTTTATACAAGATCATCGGCAAAACAAGGACTATCTTGGAGAAAACAACAATGAAAACCTCTTGATGGCGCTTAACTGCCCACGGTTAGTGGGCTAGCCTGTTACCTGCGGCTAGATTTAGTGCATTTGACGATGAACATCAACGCAAAGCGATCGGGTACAATATGGGCCAACCGGTATCTCAGCGGCTCGGGAAGAAAAGTTAGGCAGAGATTAACGCATTGGACAGCTTTTCTTATCAAAGATTTGTTCAGCCTAATATCGCTTAAGATGGAATCACGCATCGAATAGGCCGGAACATAATCGATCCAATCCACATCAAAACCGCATTTTCGCAGGTCATCAAGTAGAGGTCTCAGATAATAACGGCGAACGTGATGAACTCCATCCGCGGGCATATTCGGCTGTGCCAAAAAAAGCGAGCCGCCGGACCTTAACACCCGACTGATCTCGACCAAGATCTTATTGGGAGGATGCAGATGTTCGAGCACCTCAAAACACATCGCGACACGAAAATGATCATTCGGCAGCCCAAAAGGTTGAGTAATATCGGCCAGTTGCGTATCAAAACCTTTTTTTTGGCGATTTCCAGTCCCGAAGAGCTGATATCCAGAACGAGCGCCTGCTTAACACCAAGATATTCCAAAAGCTGTCCATTGCCGCCGGCAACATCCAATATCCCTGGCCCTTCCCCTATTTCAGAAATAATGCGAGGCCATATCCGATGGTAAAGACGCTCATAATAATTACGTCGGCGCCGCTCCTCCTCGACACCTTCCCAATAATTTGAATAATCCAAATATCCCACCTTTCGTTAACGGCAAAGATCGTGAGTCTATTCGATATTAGTTTATTAGTCTATTAGTTAATCAATGAAATAAACTGAGAAAAAATAGAGGACTTGATCTTTCAAGAAGTAAGATCCTTGATCGCATCCGATTCGGCGGAATATTCAACAATGAGATGATCAACTTTGAGGATCTGAAGCTCACTGCGAAAAGTTTCGTTAAGATTAATAATGCCGAGTCTGTGGTGAGATTTCTTAAGATTGGCCGCCACGTTGATAAGTTCAGCCACTGCGGCTGTGTCAAAATGAGTAATACCTTTAAAATCAACCAGTGTGTTTTTATATTCAAAACCGGGGCTCTTCTGAAGCTTATTGATAGATTTGATAACCCCCGGGATCATCAGCATGCTGATATCCCCTTTTGGGCGTATAATGCGCAACTTATCTTTTTCTTCTACGGATGATAATAAAAAGGAGAGTGGCTCTTTGTTCCTATGGCCAAAAAATGGGATCATGTGCGTTTTCCCTTAATTGACAATAAACCCGCCTACTAAAGATTATACCGCATTGCTACCGGACTGCTTAATAAGAGCTCCAGCTGCGTCTATTGTATGCCTAAACTAATGACCAAGAAAGTAACATAATAAGCGTGGCTGGCACAGCAAACAGTAAAAAAATATTTTTTTTTTTATTTTTAATATACACTTATAGTATGAAACACACAATTCTTCTGATTGAGGATGAACCAGACATTCAAGACCTCTTAAAAACCAGACTGGAAATTTCTGACTTTAATGTAATAACGGCCAATGACGGCATTGATGGACTAGAAAAAGTAGACGCCGTAAGGCCCTCTTTAATCCTCCTTGATCTCGGTTTACCCCGCATGAGCGGATTCACGTTTGTGCGCGAACTTCGAAATAGAACCGACGAGACAAGGCGCATTCCAATTATTATTGTCGCCGCTCATATCATGCCAGAGCTATTTGCTCCACAGGATATAAGCGCTTTTATTATGAAGCCTTATAATTTTGAAAATATACTCACGGAAATCGAAAAAATCCTAGCTGACAGAATTCAAGTTGAAAGTAAATATGCCCTTATCATTGATGGAAATTCTGACAATGGCTATCCCGTTGAAAAAGTTCTCAGACAAGATTCTTTTGAAGTTGCATGCGCACGAGATTCCTACTTTGCCCTTGAGGAAATCATCAAACAAAAGCCAAGGGTAATCTTTATTTCGTCGAAAATTGGAGGAATGGATCTTTTGGAATTCTGCCAGTTGCTAAAAAAAATGCCCAATACAAAAAATATTATCACCGTGGTTTACGATCATATGAATTCAAAATATCCCAACTCTCGCGGTCTGCCTGTAGACCATGTGATTGTCTATGGCAACCGCTACGAATTGGAAGACCAAGTCGGAGCCATTTTGAAACTTTTACTTAAGAAGAAATAATAAAATACACCGTAAACCGGACGACGCCGGTCTGTTGTCCGGTCTACGGTCGACTGAGGCACGAATTCTAAGCTATCTATCGAAGATTATTCTATGCGGCGGGTTACATCGTGCGCTAGGTTCGTGTCTTAGGATTTTGAGGATTTGAGCATTTCCCCACT
>CAZAPB010000071.1:0-8137 GCA_964486835.1 uncultured Planctomycetia bacterium | reverse complement strand
GCTCAGATACTGGCAAACCATTTCAAGATCGAAGAAATACCGATCAGGACGCGCTATTTCGAGGAAGCCTCTTCAATCAAGCTATGGCCAAGCATCGTCTATGGATTTGGTATCCTTCGGGTGATGATAGAGTACATGCTTGATACAAGGCGATGGGTGAGTATCCGCAGATATCGTCCGCGGGCTATCCGGGAAACGGACGACTAATTATTTCTTCTCCGCCAGATACTCGATAATATCGCGCGTGGAGACCACGCCGATGGGTTTTCCATTCTCAATGATCGGTACATGACGGAAACGGCCGATGGCCATTTTGTGGACCGCAAATGACAGCGGCGTGTCCTTGTGTACCGTTTCGGGGCGGGCGGTCATGATCTTATCCGCGGTTACCTTGGTCAGGTCGCGGTATAGGCCCGCGACTCGCCAGAGAATATCGCGGATAGTGATGATCCCCACGAATTTTTTATCCTTATCGACGATCAGTACGCACCCTTTTTTGGGATGTGCCTGGAACGAGTCAACGATCTCCTGAAGCGTCGAATCGGTGGAAAAGACAAGCGCCGGAGCGGGCGAGATAAAATCCGAAACTTTTTCGTTCATGAGCAGGCGCTGAAGGTTGTCTTTGGTGGTTTTTGGCTGGTCACCTTTAGCCTGAGTCTGCAACCCTTCGCTCCAGTACTTCCTTTCGGTAGATTCACTGCCGATGAACTTTTTATCCGATAGCGTGCTTGTCTCCGCCCCTTTTTTGGAGTCCTCTATCTTCCAAACCTCGTCATTAAAGAGCAGCGTCTCAAGTGTTCCCGGGCCTTTTTTGGCGGTTGAATTGCGCGCTTGTTCGGTCATCATATCTTCGTAGGTAGCCCGTTGGGTGTCCCGGAATACGCCGAAGGGAACGGGAAGATACGGATATTCCATTTGTGTCAGGAAATAGGCGTAGTTAGGTTCCTGGGCATTGGGGTTATGCGTTAAAAGATTGGAGACTTCATCCGGATGCGCGGAAAGGTCGACTATCTCCGGTTTGAGCCCGTCCACTTTGATACCGCGGTCACGGTTTTTGCCGAAAATCAGGGGCTTGCCGGTTTCAAGATAGATCGCGCGGTCGTCGCGGTTCTCGCGTCCTACGATAGGTTGATGCGTGTCTTTATTGAAGATAACGCAATTCTGGAGGATCTCGACAAATACGGAGCCCTTGTGGTTCATCGCCTTCTCAAGTACCTGTCCCATATGACGGGGATCGGTATCAACCGTGCGGGCCACGAACGTCGCTTCGGCGGCGATCGCGATGCATAGCGGGTTGATCGGATAATCGATACTGCCTTCGGGAGTGGATTTAGCGACCTTTCCTTTTTTAGACGTAGGGGAGTACTGACCTTTGGTCAGGCCGTAGATCTCGTTGTTGATCAGGATGATCTTGATGTCGATATTGCGACGAAGCGTATGGATCAGGTGGTTGCCCCCGATCGACAGGCCATCGCCATCACCGGTGATGACCCAGACCGTCAGGTCCGGACGCACACATTTGAGGCCTGTGGCGATTGATGGCGCGCGACCGTGAATGGTATGAAATCCATAGTTGTTCATGTAATAAGGGAGCCGGCTGGAGCATCCGATACCTGAAATAAAAACGTGGTTTTCCCGGTCAGTGGTCGTGTATTGCGCCAGTGTTTTTTGCATCACCGACAGGATCGAATAGTCTCCGCAACCCGGGCACCAGCGTACGTCCGCCCCGGATACAAAATCATCTTTGGTGTACCTTGAGGGGGTCGGCGCGGATGACGGAAGAATGGGGGCGTCGCTCATAGAAGTGTCTCGATTTTTTGCCTGATCTCTTTAATTTTGAACGATTGACCGGAAACTTTATGGTGGCCCACCGTAGGTGTGCCCTCATATTCGCCACGAATGAGAAGTATGAGCTGCCCCGTGTTCAGCTCCGGAATCAGAATAGTCTCAAAGTTTTTAAGGAGGCTCCCCAGATTGGACGGAAAAGGGTTGATATAGCGAAGGTGGCAATGGCTGACTTTTTTGCCCTCGGCTCTCAGACCCGACACAGCCGTTCTGATAGCGCCATAAGTGCCTCCCCAGCCAAGAACCAGAACTTTTCCTTTTTTATCTCCGAAGATCTCGGCCGGCGGGATCTCATTGGCGATGCCTCTGATCTTTTGGCGGCGAAGGTCGGTCATGCGCTGGTGATTGGCCGCGTCATGGCTGACAGCCCCTGTTTTATCCGCTTTTTCGATCCCGCCGATGCGATGTTGAAGCCCGGGTGTTCCCGGAACCGCCCAAGGACGGGCCAGTGTTTTTTCGTCACGCACGTAGGGCTGGAATGGACCGTCCCATTGGGTAGGATGCTGGATCTCGATCTTTTTAAGGCCTTTTATCTCGGGAAGTTTCCACGGCTCAGAGCTGTTGCCAATGTAGCCGTCAGACAGGAAAAAAACAGGGGTCATGTATTTGACGGCAAGCCGTATCGCCTCGAGAATGTAATGAAAACATTCCGAAGGCGTGGCTGGAGCCAGAACAACGATGGGCGAGTCTCCGTTACGGCCGAACATTGCTTGCAAAAGATCTGATTGTTCAGTCTTGGTCGGCATGCCCGTGGACGGGCCTCCGCGCTGCACATTAATGATGACAAGCGGCAATTCGGCCATCACCGCAAGATTAATCATCTCCGACTTAAGACAGATGCCGGGTCCGCTAGTCGAGGTGATACCGATCTCGCCGCCGAAAGCAGCTCCCAGGGCTGCCCCGCAAGCGGCGATCTCATCTTCAGCTTGGAAAGTCTTGATATTAAAATTTTTCTGGTAGGAGAGCTGGTGCAGGATATCGCTGGCCGGTGTGATCGGATAAGTGCCGAATAGCACCTGTTTTCCGCTCAACACAGCTGCCGCCGTGATTCCCAGAGCCGTGGCTTCATTGCCGGAGATCTTGCGGTAGGAACCCGGTTCAAGATCTGCCTGTTTGACGATGACTCGAGCCGCGGCCATTTCGGTGATGTCGCCATAATTGTAGCCGGCTTTCAATGCCGTGATGTTGGCATCCGCGATCTCCGGTTTCTTGGCGAACTTATCTTTGGTCCATTCGATCGTGTGATCCATCGACCGACCGTACATCCAGAATAATAAACCCAGCGCGAAGTAGTTCTTGCACCGGTCCATCTCCGAGACCTTGATCTGGGACTGGGCAAGAGCGTTTTTAGTGAGGGCGGAAAAGGCGACTTTTATCACGGAATAATCACGCAATACGTCACCCTCAAGGGGATTGGACTTCCAGCCGGCTTTTTTTAGATTGTCCTCGTTGAACGAATCCGTATTGACAAGCAGAAGCCCGCCCTTGACCAGGTCGCTGAGATTGACCTTGAGAGCGGCGGGATTCATCACGACCAGGACATCTGGAGCGTCACCCGCGGTAAATATTTCATTACTGCTGAACTGGATCTGAAAGCTAGATACTCCCGGCAATGTTCCCTGGGGAGCCCGGATCTCGGAAGGATAGTCCGGCAGAGTCGCAATGTCATTGCCCATCATCGCTGAGGTGTCGGTCAACTGATCGCCCGTCAGCTGCATGCCGTCACCTGAGTCACCGGCGATGCGAATCGTTACTGAATCAACTTCTTTAAAAGCTTGGGCCACTGAAAAACTCCTTAAGGATTAACCGCCTTCAATGTCGCTGTGGATCTGGTCGGCCGTGGGTGGCAAATTGAAAACTTCGGTCGGAAAAAGCTCTGCCAGATAACGGATGATGGTGCGAACAGAGAGAATTCCGCTGACCTGTCCGTATTCGTCCAAGAGAGGAATGTGGCGGATGTTGAACGTGTTCATCATGGTCAGCGCAGTCCCGATCGTATCGGATTTGGTCAATGTGTGGATATCGGTACGCATGTATTTGGTGACCGGATCTGAGAGAGCAACTCCTTTTTTAAGAACGTTCATCAGAACCTCGCGCTCGGTGAACATACCCTGGACTGATGAATTTTCTCCCGCGATCACGACGTAGCCTGATTTTTGGGTGCGCATCAGATCGACCGCCTCCTGAACTGTGATATTGGACGTCGACATGACCAGCTTTGGCCGCAGGATCTGATAGATCTTGGTCTCACGCAGGACTTCTTCAAGGCTTTTAGTTGTAGGCATGACAATCCCTTTACTAGGATTAAGGTTTTTAGTATAGCATAAACGTCTAAAACATTCTAAAATATGGCTCATGTCCAACCCCGTTATTAAAAAACTAAGTGAATTTGGCGATGGTTTCAAGCATCACCATAAAAATTATGAGGTCCAGACTATTACCCGCATCCGTGAGACGGGAGGAGTATGGAATGCCAATGGTATCTTGTTCCATTTCCCCGAGCATTTCGGTTTCTGCTACGGCGTGGATAAAGCCATTGATATGGTTTTTGAGACCTGCGAACGCTTTTCCGGGACGGAGCGTCGGATTTTTTTAACAGACCAGCTTATTCACAACCCGTATATCAATGGAAAGCTCAAGGAAAAAGGCGTCCATTATCTGAAAAGAGACTCACAAAATCTGCTGATTTGTCAGGAGCTGGTGCCTGCCGATATTGTGGTGGTTTCGGCGTTCGGTACGGATTATAGGGATGTTCGGCGTCTGCGTGAAAAAGGGGTCACGATCGTTGATTCCACCTGCGGGGCTATCATCAATGTGTGGAAACGCGTCGAAGGATATGCCAAGAATGGCTTTATCACGATCATGCACGGAAAGCGCAATCACGAAGAGACTCGTGCCACCGTTTCGCAAGCGGTAATGCAAAATGGCGCTTATATCATCATTGAAAATCATCAAGAAGCAAAAGATCTGGCCGCTGTGATCCGAGGTGAGTTGCGGGAAGCAGATTTTATGAAAAAATATCCCGAGGCCGTATCGCCGGAGACTCTCTGCTCCATGGAAGGCGGATCCCTGCCTGGCGGCAGGCAGGCGCTCTTTGGTGCAAAGATGGGAATGGCCAATCAGACCACGATGTTAAAGGGTGAGTCGCTGGAGATACAGGAAGTGCTGAAAGCCGCGTTTATCTGGCGCTTTGGTCAGGAGGCTATACGGGAGCGTTTTAAAAGTTTTGACACCATCTGCGGAGCGACCCAGGACCGCCAGGACGCACTGAGAAATCTTCTAAAAAAACCGCTGGATCTGCTTTTGATTGTCGGAGGGTTCAATAGTTCCAATACTTCACATTTGGCGGAGATAGCCGATTTTTCCGCGTCTGCCGGACAGCCTTCGCCGCCTTTTTTCCATATTGAAGGTGAAAAGGATATCATTTCAGCTGAGAAGATCCGGGCGCGTGATCCCAAGAATGGTTTGGCGCGAAACTATGAAAATTGGTTACCAAATTCTCTTAAAAACATCGGCATTACATCGGGTGCGTCTACGCCGGACGTGACGTTGTTGGAGGTCGTCCGGAAGATGACATTTTTGGGAAAAACCGCGTAGTTAAAACCCTGCCCTCATTGAAAAATGAATCTGCCGGTCGCTTTTATCCGTGGGCTCGTCGCCCAATGGAAAACCCATATCAACCTGTCCTGAAATGTAGTCATCCAAATCAAGCCTGAATCCGAAACCTGTTCCGATGAGCAACTTGTCTTTGACCGATGTTTGTTGGGCTCTTTCACGGTGATAGGTTTTTGCGGTATCCAAAAAACCCACTATACGCAAAGAATCCTTCCATGATTTTTTTGCAAACGGGATTATCCAGTCTTTCGGGAGGTTGGCGGGAGAACTGAGTTCCCAGCTAGCGTTCCATCCGCAATCACCAGCCGCGTCAGACTCCGGGTAGCCGCGCACAGAATAAGATCCTCCCGCCCGGTATTGTTCGACGGATGTTAAGGTGTCAGGGCTCCATTGTCCCCCGGCCCTAGCCGTAAGAAAAAGAGATGAAGGAAGGCGCTGAAAACGCATCACGTTGATCGTGTAGAATGTAAAAGCGCCTCCCGCGTTTTCGACGCTGGCGTGGGGGTCGTTGCTGGCTTCCATTCCGTTTAAAAAATTCGGCAGGCCTGTTACGATGTCCGAATTTAAAATAGTCTGACCCGAAGCATCCCGAAAAGTAAAGCGCGGTCCTGCCTTAAACGCGCGTATGCGGTCTACGCTGGATTTATAGTTATCAATAAGCGAATAACTATTGATAAAATCAAACCCCGCGTAACCTTCGATTGAAAGCGCCGGTTTTTGGATAAATGAGTAAGTCATTCCAGGGCTTAGGGTTATGGATTTTCCCCTGATGAGAAACTCTCTGAAATGCCGGGCGAGCTGAGTTTTAACATAGCCGCCTGATAGGCTGAGAGTCACAGGAATATTTTCAAGCGGAAAATTATAGGAAAACGATCCTCCGTCGAAGGCCGCTTGCTCAGCCATCGTGAAGCTGGCGTCAAGCGAATCGTCAAAGCCGAGCAGATTGTTGTGGTCAAGATGAAACCCGTACCGCATCGGCTGGGTTAGCTTGGTGCCGTGGTTACTCATATTATAAAAAATATGGAGCGGATTTCTATCCTTCGCTTTGAGGATGATATCCGAGCTTGCCAATTCTTCTCCCGGGATCAGGTAGGCCTTGGCTTTCCGGTCAGGGTTGCGGTTGAGATAGTAAAGGCTGGTTTCAAGATCCTGATAGCGGAATATATTTTTGGATCCGAAGCGCATGTATTTTTGGTAAATTCTGGAGCTGAAGTATTTGTTGCCCTCGACAAAGATCTTGCCGACCTTTCCCTCGATGACATTCATTTGAATGTTGCCGTCCTCCACTTCTTGCGGCGGCAGATAGGCGCGGCTTGTCAGGTAGCCTTCGGCGCGGTACATGTTTGTGATGACTTCTGATAAGGAGCGAAGGTTCCCGAATGATGATTGCCGGTTTTCAAAAGGACTGGTCAAAGAGCTGAATTTATCAGGGCCAAAAATTGTCACGCCTTTCAGATTTATTTTTTTTACGGAAAAAATAGGACCCTCATCAGCAACCTCTTTTTTCTGGGCCTCCTTCTCGATCTCGATTACCGGTTTTTCCGTTTTCTGAGGCGTGATTTTTTCGCGTTCCCGGCGCAGGGATTCTGTCTGGGAAGAAAGCTCTCTTTGCAGATTATTGGGGAGGCGGATAGGGGGTTCTGCCCATGCCGGCGGTGAAAAGCAAATAAGAGCAGTGAGTATAAGAAGTGTGAGATAAACGGTCAATTTTCGCCTGCGCATGAGGTTAATACTATCATAGAGTCTATTCAAAAATAAATATTATTTATGAATTCTATATAACTTATTATACAGCAAGCAGTTACAATTGATATTATTGATTACTAACCATTGCTAATAGTAAGAATATCATGTAAATTTATATCAGAGTAAACTAATGATAACTAGTGATAATATATGATTAAATTAGAAGCACGTAAAATAGTAAGTCTTATGTTAGTGGTTAGCCTGGTTTTTTGCAACCACGTCGCATTCGCTTTGCCTCAAGGCTACACGGTTGAATCAGGCAATGCCACCTTTGATACTTCTGACGCGAGCAAGCTGATTATTCATGCCTCTGATCAAGCCATCATCAATTTTGAGTCTTTCTCTATAAGCGCGAACGAGACTGTCCGGTTCATCCAGGCCGAAAGCACCAATTCTCTTTTAAGCCGTGTGACGGGCGGTAGCGCTTCGGATATCTATGGGCATTTGTTTGCTAATAGCACTTTGTTTTTTGTGAATACCAACGGGATCAATTTTCACCAGGGCGCAGATATTCAGGTCCGTAATCTGGTAGCCTCCACGCTGGATATTCAAAGCGCGATGTATCTGAGCAACCAGTATATTTTTGAAAAGCAGTTTGGTTCCAATCCCGGAAAAATCATCAATGACGCCAACATCATCATGAATGGCGGCTCTATAGCGTTATTGGCCTAGGACATTTTAAACCGGGGGG
Organism: uncultured Planctomycetia bacterium; assembly: GCA_964486835.1. Taxonomy (GTDB): domain Bacteria; phylum Omnitrophota; class Gorgyraeia; order 2-02-FULL-51-18; family 2-02-FULL-51-18; genus CAMDWQ01. The sequence goes on along the minus strand of CAZAPB010000071.1, from coordinate 240 downwards.
ATCTCGAAGCGAACATGGGCTCGGTCGTGCTGGGAATCGGGGAGAGACAGACGCTTACGTTTGATCCCAACGGTATGATCAGTCTTGTCATCGACAAGGGGCTGGCGGATTCTCTGAATAAATCCATTACAAACGAGGGGACTATACAAGCCAACGGAGGTAAAGTTCTTTTAACGGCTAAGTCCTTCAATGACACCATGGATACATTGATTAACAACAAGGGTGTGATTCAAGCGACCC
>CAZAPB010000070.1:0-8193 GCA_964486835.1 uncultured Planctomycetia bacterium | reverse complement strand
AATTTGGCCGAGATGATTTTGGAGCGAGACAAGAAGCGAGGAGGAGGCATAGTGTTAACTATGCCGCGTCGTCGCGCCTTGGATTTGGCCAAAATAGTGGCTTCCAAATGTGTCATATATCATTTAACAGACCCTAAGAGGCCTCCAATACATTGAGTCTATTTCACGTCATCATTCTTAGCATTGTCGAAGGGATCACGGAGTTTCTGCCGGTATCTTCGACCGGTCATATGATTCTGGCCAACAGCCTGCTGGGTGTCCCGGAGACCGAATTTACTAAAAGTTTTGTGATCGCAATACAGGGTGGCACTATTTTTTCTGTTTTATTCCTCTACTGGAGGCGATTCTTCACCGATTTCGAGACTATTAAACGACTGATCGCCGCTTTCATTCCTACAGCCATCGTAGGTTTTATTTTCTATAAACTGATCAAGAAGTTCCTCCTCGGCAACGCGATCGTGGTGATCGTGACCCTTTTTCTGGGAGGCATCATCCTGATTGTTTTCGAGGCCCGGCACAAGGAAAAAAGCTCGGACATCAAAGACATATCCCGTATCCCGTATCCTAAAGCAGTTTTAATAGGCCTCTTTCAAGCGATCGCGGTGATCCCCGGCGTCTCGCGATCAGCGGCGACCATCATCGGCGGTTTGGGACTGGGGATCCGCCGCGAAACGATGGTAGAATTCTCATTTTTGCTGGCAGTACCGACTCTCGTTGCCGCCACCGTGCTGGACCTCCTCAAAAGCTCCTGCTCATTCTCCGGCGCGGAGTGGACAAACCTGGCCATCGGATCAGCAATTTCCTTTATCGTCGCGACGCTTAGCATCAAATTCTTCATCGCCTACGTACAACGTTATAATCTCGCCGTCTTCGGTGTGTACCGGGTTCTAGCCGCCATCGCCTGCTGGTACTTTGTATGATGCGCTGGCTTAAGCTTGCTCTTCTGGCCTTCGGTTTCTATATTCTCTATTACACAGTCAGGGAGGTCGGCGCAGAAAATATTGCCGAAAGCGTTCGTAAGCTGGGCTGGGGGTTTTTGCCGATACTGCTGGTATACCCCTTTGTCTTCGCGTTTGATACTTTAGGCTGGATGTACGCTTTCCCCCGCAATCTTCCCACTCATGTCCCTTTCAGAGATATGTTTAAAATCCGCATCATCGGTGAGATGCTCAATGCCATTATTCCTTTTTCAGCTTCCTTGGGCGGAGAACCAATAAAAGCGCAACTGTTAAGACAACGGCACGGCATCCCTTTGTCCGAGGGTTATGCGTCACTTTTGATTGTGCACACAACGTTTTGGGCCGCGCTAAATATCTTTGTGCTCGGAGGCGTACTCATCACGTTAAAAACCATGCCTCTGACACCGATCCTGTGGCAAAGTGTTCTAGCATTCCTTATCGGCCTGGGTCTGATTGCCAGCGTTTTGATTGGGGGCCTGCACTTCGGGATCTTTAATAAAGTGCACGAATTTGGGGAATTTTTTAAATGGTGGAAACATGATTCCCATCAGAAGAAAATCAAATTTCTCGAATTGGACAAAGATATTAAGAAGTTCTACACCCAAGATCGCAAGAACTTTTTTATATCTATCTTCTGGAATTTTCTAGGCTGGTTTGTAGGGACCTTCGAAGTATATATGATCGGCAAAGCCATCGGACTGCCCATAGGTTTTACGGAAGCATGGCTTTTAGAGGCGCTGATCCAAGTGCTAAGAATAGTGACTTTCTTCATCCCCTCCAGCGTGGGCGTGCAAGAAGGAGGTATCGTTCTAATATTTTCTCAGTTCGGCTTTGCCAGCGGCCCGAGCCTGGCTTTTGCGCTGATCCGCCGCGTACGCGAGATCCTTTGGGTCGCTCTGGGCCTTTCGCTCTGGTCGCTGGTCAAAGACAAAACTAAAACAGCCGCTTAAAAAACGCGGCCTATTTCTTCTCTTTGCTCGAATTTCCTCTTCCTAACGTCAGGGCATTACCAAACATCGCCCCAGTTCCCGCAAAACCTGAACGCGAAGCTTCCCGCTCCCAAAAACCCTGAGCTTTAGACGACGGATTGGCCTTTTCACGATCTTTTAACTCGCGCTGGGACTTTTTGTATTCCTTCATCTTCTGATATTCCGGCGTTCCGGGCTCGGCCGCAAAAGCCAACGCTTGGGAGAAAACCAAAACCATCAATAGCGCAAAAATCTTTTTCATATTTACTCCTTCGATAGGTTAATTTAACACAGCTATAGTAACACACCACAGACTATAAACAGTCCCGCCGCACGGGACTGCTAGAATTTTCTTTTATCCACTATCCTTAAAAGTTTGCGCCCCACCCGAAGAGTATTCTTCGGCACGACCTCCGCATCAAGAATAAAAAAACCTTTATGAAAATTTTTCCACACCTCCGGCATGACGGATGCCATTTGAGAGAGAACCTTCTCCTTTATCTCCACCGGTGAGGCGCTGGACTCGACTCTTAGAATAAGACGATCCAGGTGACCGGCCTTCTCAATAACCACCTGCCAGTCCGCCGAGATCTCCAAAACCGGTGAAAGCACTGGCTCGAACATCCACGGCGCAACATTGCCTATTGCGGTCGCAACCCATTCATTAGTGCGTCCTTTTAACTTTTCAATACGCCGCCCCGGCAGTCCCGCCTTTGAAGGTGTCTCAATAAAACGAGTAATATCTCCGGAGCGGTAACGGACGAGCGGCATCACGCGGCGATTGACCGTCGTATAAATAAGTTCGCCGTAGCCTACCGCATCGCGGTCCACGATCTCAAAAAAATTATGGAACTCATTAAGCTGATACCCCTCTTTGGCGCGCGACTCCATGCCGATCGCGCCAAAAGCCTCCGTCTGCCCGTAGCTTAAAAGAAAATCGCATTTCCATACACTCTCAATATAACGGCGTGTCTCCTCTGTCATGTTCTCGCCTCCGCCGATTATCAGCTTGAGACCGGGCCACACGCCTCTTTTCTCGGCGATCTGCGTAAAACGCAGAAGCCATGAAGGATCGCCGACAATCACGCTGAGCCTGTAATCAGAAAGCCGCTCATAAAATTCATCGGGGTCCATGCGTCCTGCCTCCACATGAAAACAGCCGAGCGTCTCGCAGGAAGCCATCAGCACCGGCCCGGAGACCCAAAAAGAATAATCAAAAGCACTGGCCACGCGATCATCCCTGCGCAAACCGACACCCCAGAGACCCACCGCTCCCGCCCAACCGGCTTCGCGCACTTCCTGCCGAGAAAAATAAACGCGCTTAGTTTTTTTTGATGTCGTGCCGGTCGATTCATACGCCGTGTCCGCTTTCATGCACACAAATTCATCCGGATTAGCGCGTAGATCCTCCGCTGTCGTGAAAAAATCCTTTAGATCCTCGGGGCTATTGACCTTTTTGGCATCGATCTTGTGCTCAGCGAATTTGCGGCGGTAAAAAGGAGACTTCTCGGCTACATAACGCACAGTTCCAACAAAATTATCATGTTCCATTTTCTTTAGAATGCCGCCGGGTACACGGCTGTAGAGAAAAAAACCTTTTTCCGCAGGTTCGCCAAGGGGGAGTGAATTGATCAAAGATATAAGATTCATGATTTTTTAGCTCTCAAGTATGCGCCGGCCCAAACAATAGCCCCCGCTACGGCTGAAAATAAACAGGCCCGATACAAGGCTCCGGAGCTAATGATGTTCAGCGCGACATTAGTATTCAAAAACGGCCGGAAAGGTCTCATATCCTCATGCAGAAGGCTATCGAGTAATACATGACTATACGCCCCAACTGCCGCCGATAATAAAGCGGCTTTAAAAGAGATCTTTGCCCAACCGAGTATTCTAGTTACTGCAAAATTGTACAAAGGTAAAAACACCAGCAAAACCACGATCACAACCGTGCATCCCATATAAGTATGCAATACACGGTGGAACGGATACTGCCGGGTCACGATAAAATAAAGCGGCTCAAGATCAATAAAAACTTGCGCCGCCGCAAAATAAATAAAACTAAATCGCCTCTCAAGCGACTTGAACAACAGCCCGAGCCCGAAATGAAACGGCGTAAACGGCATTACTTCCCCTCCCTCGTGAGAGAAATTGGTACGGTTCTGTGAAGCAAACTTAGCATCAGCATACGACGAGCGGCCTGGAGATTTTTTTGTGGCGCGTTGATAAAAAGCGCGGCCATGGTGTCCCGCCGTCCAGGCGGGACGAGCGCGAATTTATCATCGAGTTAAATTTGCCTCGGTGGGGCAAATTTAACGCCGGCACAAAAAAATCTCCAGGCCGCTCGCCCATCGTAACAACCGTATACTATCTATACTTTTTCACGCACCGCCGTATCAATTGATCGAACAATTCCACCGCCAAATCCATTTCCTTCTCGCTGATCTCAAACGCCGGCGCGATCGTGAATACGTTCTTATAATATCCCCCCACATCAAGTACAAGTCCCATCTTGCCGTTGGGCCCGTCGAGATCGCCTTTCATTCCTTCGGCGAATAGATGGTCGGCAAATTCACGGTCCGGCTTGTAACCATCTGTTTTAACGATCTCCATGCGCAATGCCATGCCCATGCCGCTGACGTCACCGATAACCTGAGGATACTTTTTCATCAGTCCCTCGAGCCGGCCCAGGAAGGACTTGCCCTTCTCGACAACCATTTTTTCATAATCGATCTCTTCACAGATCCTCATTACCTCCAGGCCCACCGCTGTTCCCAGCGTATTGGACGAAAACGTCGAATGCGTGGAACCCGCGGGGAACACTTCGGGGTTGATCAAATCCTCGCGCGCCCAAATACCCGAGAGAGGATTGAGCCCGTTGGTCAGCGCCTTGCCGAATACCATGATGTCCGGTTTCACGCAGAAATTGGCCAGTCCCCATAGTTTTCCGGCGCGGTGAAATCCCATTTGTATCTCATCGTCAACCAGCAGAATCTTGTGCCGCTGCAAAATCTCCTGAAGCATCGGGAAATATTCTTTGGGCGGAATGACATAGCCTCCGGTCCCCTGGATAGACTCGACATAAAAAGCGCCAAACTCCGACTCGTTGATCTTGGTATCCAAAACACCGTTGTACTCGGTCTCAAAAAGTTTTTCAAACTGTTTGACGCAGTACATGCCGCAACCGGGATATTTTTTCTCATAAGGGCATCGGTAACAATACGGATACGGCACAAAATGCGCCCGTTCCGAAAAATGTCCGAAACGGCGGCGGTAGCGATAGCTGGAAGTAATCGCCGACGCGCCCAGCGTCCTGCCGTGATAACCACCCATGAAGGCGAACACTAGATTTTTCTTGGTATGCTGACGCACCAGCTTCAGAGAATCCTCCACCGCCTGAGCGCCGCCGACATTGAAATGCACTCTCCCCTTCTGACCGAATATCCTTTCGACAGACTGACTGATCTTCTCGGCCAACAACACTTTTTCCTCATGCAGGTACTGGCAAGCCAGCTGAGGAAGCTGATCGATCTGGTTCTTCAAAGCCGAATTGAGCCGCTCGTTCTTGTAACCAAAGCTAGCCGCCGAATACCACATCTGCAGGTCCAAAAACGGTACATCCTGCCGGTCGTAAAGATAGGACCCTTTGCAGGATTTGAAAAACTTCGGCGGCTCCAAATAATGCACGGTGTCGCCCCACGAGCAGTATTTTTTTTCTTTTTCCAGAAGTTCTTTTTCCGAATAATGCATTATTTTCCTTTCGGCCGTGCCCTAAGAAAGGGTTGGGCGAATTTCGTAGTAGTTTTTAAGCTGTTGGTGATTTTTCTCAAGCCACTCTGCCACCTGGCCAAAGTTCTCATACGATAAGTGATTCAGATTGTTGTCACGACAATACTGCAAAAGGTTTCCCTTGGCAAAAGTAATATTGGCAATCTCCGCGGCATAGCAGTCCGACAACCCGTCGCCGACAAACAGAATATGATCGTCCGGCATCGCGGTTTTCTTGATAAACTCAGGTTTGCAGTTGGCACACGCATGACGACAACCCTCCTCATTGGAGAAAGCGGCGCGCGGACCATCAGGTGTCCACAGCAGACGGTTGCAAGACACCGGAAGCGGCATGATATCGGCGCGGCCTTTGAGAACACGCGCCAACACCCGCTCAATGACAAAATCAAATCCATCGCTGACCACGCGCACCTCAGCCTTTATTCTGCGCGCGGATTCAAGAAATGCGACAAAATACGGATCGACCTTGATCTCTTCACAGAGACGCTCAAGGTCCTGCGGCGCTACTTTGAGAAGCGCGATCTGCCGCGTCAAACATTCGCGCGATCCTATCGTGCCCGCCTGCCACTGCTTTTCAACGTCCTGCCAGCTCCTATCGGCAAACCGGTCGAGCATCATATCCACAACGTCATTCTCTGTAATAGTTCCGTCAAAATCCAGATAGACCTTGATGCGTCTCATACTAATCAAACCTTTTGACGATCAACGTGATGTTCTGACCGCCGAATCCGAATGAATTGCTCAACACCGCATCTACTTTCGCGCGGCGCGCCTGATTGGGCACATAATCAAGATCACAGCTCTCATCAGGCGTGCAATAATTGATCGTCGGAGGAATGATCCCGTCCCTGATCGTCAAAATACTGGCGATCAACTCCGTTGCGCCAGCGGCCGCGATCATATGACCAAGCATTGATTTGATGGAGCTCATCGGTATCTTATAAGCACGCGCGCCAAAAACCTGCTTGACCGAAGCGGTCTCTATCTGGTCGTTGAGCTGCGTGGACGTCCCATGCGCATTAATATAATCAATATCTTCGGGGTTCATCCCGGCGTCTTCCATTGCCAAACGCATCGCGCGTACCGCTCCTCGGCCCTCGGGATGCGGATCGGTCATGCGATACGCGTCCGCCGTGCTGCCGTAGCCCGCCAGCTCGGCATAGATCCTCACCCCGCGTTTTTTGGCATGTTCCAATTCTTCAAGGATCAGCACCGCACCGCCCTCGGAAAGAACGAACCCGTCCCGTTCCTTATCAAAAGGACGCGAAGCTTTTTGAGGCCCCTCGTTCCTCGTCGAAAGAGCCGTCAAAAGATTGAACCCCGCCATGCCCAACGGATGGATCATCGAATGCGCGCCCCCGGTGATCATAACATCCGCGTCTCCGCGGCGGATAATTTCAGCGGCTTCTCCGATCGCCTGACTGGAGGCAGCGCATGCGGTAAGGCAATTAAACACAGGTCCCTTTACTTTGAAATATTCGGCTAAATGATGCACCACCTGCGCGGGCTCCTGCTCAATGATCTTTTTGACATCGGCGTGAGCGACACTCTCGGCGATATAACGACGAGCGCTGACCGATGAGCTTTCCAGATCATAAGCGCTCATCAACAATGAAGCGTATTGAACGAAATCAAATCCCCCGTCTCCGGCGCCAAAATAGATCCCAAGCCGCGAAGGATCGCATGTCTCGTTCATAAGACCCGCGCCAATCTTAGCTTCTGCCGCTGCCTCAAGCGCGAAAAGACTATTGCGGCCAAGCGAGCGGAAAGCCTCAAAGATTTTCCAATCAAAAACGTTTAGCCCCTTAATCTCGCCCGCAATCCTGGTCGGAAAAGTGGACGCGTCAAACAGAGTGATCGCGTCGATGCCGGATCGGCCGGCCAGAAGGGCTTTCCAGGTTGCGCCGACCGTATTGCCCAACGGCGTCACCGCGCCCATTCCCGTTATCACCACACGTTTTTCTGTCACGTTTTTTCCTCTAAATCGCCTTGATGACCATCGATGCCGCCTGCCCGTTAAAGCCAAAAGCGTTGGTCATCGCATAATCAATTTTCCGGGTTAGCGCCTTCTGCCCTGCCACTTCAAAACCAGTCCTGAACGCATTCTTGTCAAAATTCAAGACCGGCGGCGCTGTTTGATCGGATAATACCATCGTTGAGATCAAGAGATCCAAAGCGCCGGCGGAAAAGCCGGTGAAACCAATCACCGGTTTGGAGACTCCTACGATCAAATTATTAACATCACTACCGAAAACTTCCCGTACGGCCTCCGCTTCCAACTTATCCTCTTTTCGGATGCCGATACCGGAGGCTTGGAGGTACTGCACCTCCGAGGGCTGGACACGCGCGTCTTTAAGCGCCGCATTCATCGCGAATACGTGGCCATCCCGCGAAGAGGAGCCAAAACCGGTGACCTCGGCATAGATCTTGGCGCCTCGCTTATTAACCACGGAATAAACCACGAAAAAGTTCCAGTTGCC
>CAZAPB010000069.1:0-8330 GCA_964486835.1 uncultured Planctomycetia bacterium | reverse complement strand
GGTTTTGGGAGACAAAACCCACTTGCAGCAAGTTTTATTGAACCTGATCGTAAACGCGATGCAGGCCGGAAGCAGCAGTGTAGACAACAAAATTACGATTCAATCTGGTATTTTCGCGGCGGGCCTCGCTACGGTGAGAGTCTCGGATTGCGGACCCGGGATCGCCGAGAATGAGATCGAGAAGTTGTTTCAGCCGTTTTATACGACAAAAAAAGAAGGTTTGGGAATAGGGTTATTTATCTGCCGCTCAATCATTCAGGCGCACGGGGGCACATTGTCTGCCAAAAATAATCCAGATCGAGGGGCTGTATTTAGTTTTTCATTGCCTATAACCGAATCGTGTTTATCAGGATCGCGTGCTGATGATGCGGGTCGACGAATACAAACAAAGGACAGGTAACCATGGGCAAAGCGACGGTCTATGTGGTGGATGACGACACTGATTTCCGGGAAAGCCTCGAAGAGCTGATCGATCAAATGGGATATGAAGTATTTGGTTTTTCTTCCGCTGAAGCTTTTCTGGAGCAGACTGCCATTCAGCGCCCCGCTTGTTTCATACTCGATGTATTTTTGCCCAACATTGACGGTCTAGCACTGCAGGAGAGACTGCAGAACACCGGTAATGCTGCTCCTCCGGTTATTTTCATTACGGGGCATGGTGATGTTCCTATGAGTGTCAAAGCGATGAAGCGGGGGGCGGTGGATTTTCTTATCAAGCCTTTTAAGTCAAAAAATATCCGGCTGGCGATCTCTCAGGCGCTTGAGAAAGATGCGCGATTTATTAAGGAGGAATCATCCCGCAGAGAAATTCGTTCACGGATCAAGAAGTTAACATCGCGTGAGCAGGAAATAATGCGCCAGATCATCACGGGTCAGCTAAATAAACAGATCGCGGCAGTGATGGGAATAGCGGAAAAAACCGTTCGCAAACATCGGAGCCGTGTCATGAATAAAATGGGCCTGCGTTCCGTCGCTGACTTGGTAAGGACTCTCGAAAAAGTCGGCATTTTCTCTTCTTAGCTTTCATTCAAATCAAATAACCGTAAAATTTGACCTTTTTCGCCCATCGACAGGTGGGGGCATTTGTCGCATAGATTTTATATAATATTTAACTATACTAAATATAAACTAGCACTAATTTCTTTTACATATAATAAAGGAGACCTGCGTGGACCTGAATAAACCTTTAGACCCCAAGGAGTGGGAGTCTCTGAAAGAAAGAATAATGACGGATATTGCAACGCTGATACAAGCCACTATAGTGTATGAAGATAGATTACAGTCATTGCAAAAACTGTGCAGTGAAACACAGTGGTATTTAGGAGAAGAAAAAGCGCGCAGAGAAATTGCCGAAGCTGATTTAAGAGAAGCTCGCAACCATTCTCAAGAAATTCAAATAGAATTGGAACAGTTTAAGGAAAAATGTCAGACCGCCTGAAAATGAATAGCTATGAAAAAACTCTAAGTTTAGAGAATAAGGAGGGGCGTCTGCTATGGGCATGAGCAAAAAAGCATCAAAGGAATTCAAAACTGCGGTGGCAATGGCGGCGTTGGAGAGCGGTAAAACAATCAATGTGTTGGCTAGTGAATTTAAGGTGCTTCCACAGCAAGTGTTTACCTGGGCGCATGAATTATTAGAAGAAAAGACCAAAGAAGCTTTTAGCGCGAACGACGGAGAAATTCTACATGATTGCAGAGAGCAAATCGCCAGGTTGTATAAGGATGTCGTGGATCGTCAACAGATGTTGGATACTTTGATCTTTAACCGAAGAGGGACGTTTCAATAGGTCGGGAATAGTTAAGAAGCCGGTATGTTAAGTTTGCCCGGAACCCAACCCTCAAACTCGCCAGATTCTTCTTGAATTAGCGTAGTAACTCGAATATCATAAATGGCGCCTATTTTTATAGGATGCGTTGTTGATTATTGGGTCAAGCCGTCTGTGTTTGACCACCGCGCGAATGGTCCATGAAAGGGAAAAGTTTAATGAAAAATACCGGTTCTCTGAAAGAATCCCAAGCGGTTTTAAAGACACTTCCCGGCGATGAAGTGCGGCAGGTGCTTTGGCGGATTTCAGACCGATATGACATGCAGATGCTGATCCAGGCTGTGCGTGGAGTTGCTCGCGGTCCGGTGGCGCGCGTGATCGCTCAAGGTGGGCGGAATAGTCACGATTGGACACCGGAAAAGAATGGGCTGTTCGCGGAGTTTGACGCGGCGGGAATCACGGCGGCTTTTATGGACCCTGAATACGGCGGTTACATTGAGGGTCCCAAGAACATGGTCGTGGGTTTAATCGGTTTTGAATTGGCTTGGGTGGATGCCGGAGCAGGCACCTGCAGTATGGCAAGCAATCTGGCTTTAGCGCCGATCCATGAGCGTGGCACAGCCGAGCAGAAAAAAGAGTATATGTCCCGCTGTGTTCCCCCGAAAAGCGGCGAAAAAAGAAAGATCACGCGCGGCGCGTTTGCGCTCACCGAACCGATCCCTTATGTGGGAGTCGATACCGGAGTCATCGGCGGTAAAATACGAGTCACGGAATGGAAGTCCGGGCAGGAGCCGATGTTGCAGGTCGAAAAACGCGGGCGGTTCATCACCAACATGAGCGTCGCCAATTTTGTCACCGCAACCGTCGAATCGGATGATCCGCGTATCAAAGGCAGTTGCATAATTATCCTTGAAGACAGCGATCCGGGTGTTTTTGACCGTGGAACCGCGACAAAAAAACTTGCGCATCAACTTTCATCGACTTGCGATCCGATATTCAGCCTTAAAGTGCCCGCCAGCCGAATTGTTGGCGGCTACACCGTCAAAGACAACGTGATCATCCCGAATTTTAATCATTCGGACGTGCTTGCCGCAGTTTTTACTCGCACGCGTGTGACGGCCGCGATCATGTCATCTGCCAAGCTTCTGTCGGCGGTTGAGCCCATTATTCGTTATCACCGCGGAAGATTCCGCGGGGGTGCGACCGGTACGGCAAGTAATCCACGCAATGAGCTGGGCTTGCAGAAAAAGGAAGACGCGTTGCACCGGCTGATAGATATCTGGGCTACCGGAGAAGCGTCCACCTCTCTGGGTTTTGCGGCCGCCAGGCTTTTGGATGAATATGATCCCATTGAGAAGGAAAAAGACCGGCTGTTTGCTCAAAAGAAAATAACGGGTGGTCGCGAGCAGATCAAGGCGATGCGTCCCGCTGAAAAGTTGGCGGCGGAGTATTTGGAGCTTTCTTCAAAAACTAATCCAAGCCCCCAGGAAAAAAAGCGGCTGGATGAGCTGGGTTCGGACGTGCTTGTGCGATTTATTCTCCTGGAATCTTTGGCGGGGGTTCTGGTGCCGGCTTGTAAACTTTGGAATACCGGACACGGCGTGAACATGATGCGCGAAGCTGTCAGCTTGATGGGTGGTTACGGTATCACCGAGGATTGTCCTGGATTTCTTCCATACAAATGGATTGATGGTCAGCTGGAAGCCACGTATGAAGGCCCGGAAGTGGTCCAGCGCAGACAGCTTTCAATCACTATCACCAGCGATATTTTTCTGCTTCAATTCCGTCAATGGATACGGGAAATGCGTGAAATTGCCGGTATTTACCCGGAAACGGGAGCTTGCGTTGTTGCCAGCGCGATGGAGCTTTGGCTTTGGACGCTCGAACATCTTCTGAAGGCCAAGGACTCCGAAGGAAAAGCGCTTTATCACAGCCAACGGCACGGCGTTACATTCCCTCTGGCGGATGTGTTTGCCTGGTTGGTTTCATCCAGATGCCAGATCCTGGATGTGGTGGAGCTCAAGAAAAAGGGCCCTGAAATTCCCTCGTTGGCCGAGGGACTTTCGGGCACGGTCGGTTTCTTAAGCGATCTATGCCATGTTCAAGCGGCTCGTTCGGCAGGAGAAGTCGGGCGTGTGTGCGCGGAGCTGGTATTTGGCTACAACCAACATCCGGAGTGGGAAACTGAAAGTTGTAAAAATTGCTTCAATTCTTCAGATCTTGAAGCGTTGGAATGCACCATGCCGGGGATGCCGGCTGTTGCTGCCGGCCTTGGCGATGTGATAGGACCGGATGGTTCACATGCTGCGAAAGCCGGCCCTTGCGTCCGATTCATGGGTGTTGATCAATTCACGCGGCTTCGGTCGAAGCTCGACGGCTGCCTTACCGGTTCCAGGATAGCCAAAGACCGCGCCGCGGAGTCTCTCACACAGGTCATGATCCCCGAAGCCTTAGATTATCCGGTTTAAGTGACTGCCAACGATCGCCAAACACTAGAAGCTGATATTGTCTGCGTAGGGTTTGGGCCCGCGGTCGGCGGTTTTTTGACGACTATCCTTCCCGTATTATCCGAACTGCCCCTTCAAGTGCTTTGTTACGAACGAGCTGATGATATTTCTTTCGGCGTTTCCGGTGTTGTCAGTAAAGCCAGGGCCATTCGTCGATCATTTCCCGATTTGGACGCGGCTGAGATCCCCATGGCTTTCCCCGTCAAAAAAGAAAAGGTGCTTTACCTTTTGGATCCTCATGGAGCTAGTCACCGGGCGGCCGGTTTACGGATGGTGGATCGTCTTACTCGTACTTTCAATAAGATATTGCCCTACAAGGATCTTGCGGTCGATCTGCCTTACATCCCTTCTTTTTTGAGCAAGGAGCATGGCCTGTTATTTTCTGTCGGCCAGCTTAACCAGTGGGTGGGTTCAAGGATCATGGCCTCGGGACTTGTGCAGATCTGGCCGGGAATGCCTGTTCAGGAACCGCTCTTTGAAGGCGATAAAGTCGTTGGGGTGCGTCTCGCCGACCAGGGTACCACGAAAAATGGCGAGCCCGATCTAAATTTTATGCCGGGTATGGATATTCGCGCGGCTTTGACAGTGGTTGGCGACGGACCTGTGGGCTCGGTAGGGCAGAAACTCAATGAGCATTTTGGAATGCCCGAGGGGCATCATCAGAGGGATTGGGCGATCGGCATGAAAATGCTGGTTGAGCTGCCGGAAAATTGTCCCTTAGAACCCGGAACGGTATTTCATACGTTAGGGTACCCCGAACCGGAAATATTTGGATTTCTCTATGTGTATCCCGATCGAATGGCTTCAATAGGAATTTTTGTGCCGTCCTGGTTCGACAGTCCTGTCCGCACGAGTTATCGGTATCTTCAACATTGGATGACGCATCCTTATCTTTGGAAATATCTCAAAGGCAGTGTTATGCGTTCCTGGGGCGCCAAATCTTTACAAGAATCGGGCAAGCGCGGCGAACCTTTCCTGGCGGGCGATGGCTATGCGCGGATCGGCGAAGGTTCCGGGAGCACCAATGTTTTGACCGGTTCCGGCGTCGACGAGGCATGGGAAACCGGTGTACAACTCGCCGAGGCCGTGATCGAGCTCTCTAAAGCCGGTAAACCATTTACGAAAAAGAACCTGAATGAAACCTATGTGGCCAAGCGCCGTAGCAGCTGGGTGGAAAAAGAGGCAAAGGTCGCTGAGAAAGCGCGTGATGGTTTCCAGAATGGATTTATTCGTGGGCTAGTGGGCATGACGCTTACCGGGATGACCGGCGGCAAGATCAATATGCCGGGAAAATCCGTCAGGCCCCATGACAGAATTCCCACACTGGAGGAGTACTACCAAGGAAGGATCTCGTTAGAAGAGATCGAACAGATCCGAAAAGAGTGCCAGGCCGGCGGCCTTTCTTTGCATAACGCCCTGATGGACCGATGCGGATGGCCGAAGATCGAGCTTGACGGGAAACTTCTGGTTTCTCACCAGGATGCCCTGCTGATGGGTGGAAAAGTCCAGGCTCCCTCCGGCTTTGCGGACCACGTGACTTTTAAAGATCTCGAAACCTGCCGTCAATGTAACGCAAAAATTTGCATCGAGGGTTGTTCCGGTCAGGCGATCACTCCGGGAGAAGATGGCGTCCCCGGATTTGACCGTGAAAAATGTGTTTTTTGCGGCGCCTGCCTGTGGAATTGCTCAAAACCCGATCCGAATGACCCTGAACGCGGGAACATCGCGTTTCGAACCGGCGCCGGCGGACTTCATTCAACCGTTAATTAATTAGAAGGAGTTTTTATGTCTCAGATATTTCATATCGTTGTCTGCGGGAGTCTGGTTCCCGATCCTTTGCAGACGCTTGAACCCGTGCAGGGCGTTTCGGGACCCGGCCTTAAAAATGAAAGCATGCTTCCGACAGTTCTCGATCCTTGGGCGTCCCATTCGCTTTATGAGGCGGCCAACCTGGCTAAGAATTTTCCGGGAAGCAAGATATGGCTGGTGAGCCTGGGCCCTAAAGCAAAGCTTCAACAGCTGATGATGACGATCGCCCAAAAAGTCGCGTTCGAGCTCGTGGCGTTAGATGGCCCCGCCGGCGGGTTCACCGACTCTTTTGAAGTGGCGCAAGTGCTGGCAGGAGCCATTGAAAAGATCCAGGGGTTGGACCGGTCCAGGCTTCTGCTTTTTGGGGGCTGCTCTTCCGCGACCCGCGACGCGGGAGTCACCATGCAGATGGTGGGCGAAAAACTCGGCATTACCGAACAGTTCTTAGGCGCGGATGAGCTCACGGCCGCCGTTGACGGAACCATCAAGATCTTGGAACGGGTAGAGGGAGGAAAATACCAGATCTCTCAGGTCACAGGTCCTCCTATTATGGTAGGGTGGGCGACCGGTAATTTGCCCATTCCTTCAAATAATCCACAGGTAGGCATGGCCAATATGAAGACCATCCTTCCGGCGCTTCAGAAAGCTCAGCCGGCCGCAGTCGGCGCCCAGGGGCTTGATTTTGTGAGCGTGGACCTGCCCAAGCAAGAAAGACAAACTCGATTGGTCAAAGATGTCAGCGTTGATGAGATGGCCAAAGACATCGTCACTTGGATTAAATCTTAAAAAAAAGGATCCCCGATCATGGAAACGATACTTTTCTTAGCTCATTCGGAAGAAGATGGTTCGATCTCAAGAGTTGCTTTGGAGACCTTGAGCGCGGCACGGGATATTCAATCGCAGTTGGCGGGCTCCAAGCTTGTGGTTGGCCTTCTCGGCGGGACTGTCTCAACGGCGGCCTCACTGATCGCTCAATGCGGAGCGCAAAGTTTTGTCGAGGTCTCAGGACCTGATTATTTGCCGTCGCGCTACTCGTCGGATACGGCGGCGATTGAAGCTATTGTTCGTGAAACCGCGGCGACGATTGTTTTATTCCCCGCTACTTCGCGCCTTAATCGCTCGGTTCCAGGGGTTGTTCAGCGTCTAGGCGGCCGCATCGATACACATATAAGCGGTTTTAAGGTAGCCGGAGGCGTTCTCCAAGTTCATCGCTGGTATTATCGCCAGAGAATGATCGCTGCTTTGACACGGACCGCCCGCCCGTGGTTTTTATCCGTGGATTCGGGAACATTCACGGCTTATACGGGTCAGTCTGCGGCTGTTACGACTAAAAAATGCGCGGTGAAGCTCAAAGACTCTTCCCAAAAGACCACCATCCTTGGATTTAAGGCGCCGTCAGCCGATGCTCAAACGATACGGCCTGACGCTAAGCTTCTTTTTGTCGCCGGCGTAGGCTGGACCAAGAAACAGGCCGACGGACAGCCGCATACCGAAGAAGCGGCGAAGCTCATCCTTAATTTTCTGGGCAAAACCCAGGCATCGCTTGGCAGCAGCAAATCTTTGGTAGACCAGTCTTCTGAAGGGCAGAATGTGTTCTCGTTCATGAGTCACTTAAACCAGGTGGGGCAGACGGGATCCACGCCACGGCATCCCAAAGGCCTTTCGACTTGCTGCCATGGCGAGGAGCCGCACGCGGTGGGCTGGCGCTTTATCAATGACCGCCGCGCCATCAATCTGGACCCGAATTGCGGTTGGGCACGAGGAAAAGCGGATGTTCTTTACGTCGCTGACGCGTTCAAGGTGATGGAAAAGGTCAACGAGCTTCTTAAGATCTAGCCGTCAGACCTCGACGACAAGGTACATTTCTCCAACGTCGCCTAATATATTCAAGCCCAGTGGGAGAATATTTAAATAATGTTTGCCCAGACGAATGAATAATTGATCGGACACTTTATTTGTCAGCGGCACAAGCGCCGCACGCATCGTTTCTGAAGTCATAGGCGCGGGCTTGACTCCGGAATTGATCTCCTCAGAAAAAAAGTAACCGTCCTTAGAAACCAAATAAATATTCCGGCCGTTCGCCGAGTAGTCATTTTGTCTCAGAGATACAAGAACTCGCTCAAAATTAAGACGGGTGCTGATCACTCCGACCTTCTGGCCCTCCGGGCCCATGACGGGAACCGATAATGCCACGCTCAAACCGCTGCTTCCAAAAAAAGCGGGCGTAAAATCACAATGTCTTTGAAAC
>CAZAPB010000068.1:1077-8355 GCA_964486835.1 uncultured Planctomycetia bacterium | reverse complement strand
CTGCAGCATCGAGATCAGGGTGGGAGTCAACGACATCGTTAGGCGAAACGGCACCGCGCGTCGCTCAAGACGTTCAAACACATGAATCAGCGGAATGTATGTCTCGGTGATCGCCTCATAAAGCCAATTTTCTTCCATAAAATATTCATGTTCAGGATGCCTGATATAGGGCAAATGCGCATGAAGAACCAGTGTGACAAAACCTTTGCTCACGATAACCTCTTTTTAAACTACGGTCGACGGGTCTTTGAGAAATACCGGCGGCGGTGCGGTGGTTCCGCGCTCGACAACGGGGATAATTTTACGCTCTTCAACGCCGTCCGCTGATCGCGCAACCGCGTCCAATACAATTTTTCCGTCGGGCAGAGCATAACGAAGGGTGAATGTCCCATCCGGCCTGAGCTGTACTTTCTTGCCCTGCATAGTTACTGTCGCGTCCGGCTCCGTCGCACCATAAACGATAAGCTCGCAATCCAAGACAAACCAGAATTTACGTTCTTTCTTGCCGGGCCCTCCAAAAGGACTGCTGACGCTGGAAACAATGCCACCGGAACCTGAGGTAACAGACTTTTCGAGACGGTCTTGCATCATCTGTTTTAAGTCTATCGAGCTCTTGCCCATTTCAAAACCACCGGACAGCGCGTAGATTTTCTCGAAATCTACTCCCATCCACTGCTCATCCACGACCTCGGACATTCCATCCCGGGGAGTCAATACCCGGTTGGACCGTGCCAGCGCCACAAAACGCCCGTCACGATGCAAAAGACCGATTTCCACAAAATAAGAACGACAGGCACCCACGTTGATAAACCAATGATCTATCATCCCCTGAAGTCCAATATCAAAATAAGAGGGCTTATCCTCCGACTCGGTCACATCGTAAACCCTCAAAATAGATTTCACATAAGCCCGGTCACCGCCCAAAAGACCCAGCATTCGATCATCATGGTCCTTCTGGATCTCCCAATAAGCGTAAACCCAGTGAGGGTCTCGGATCTGCAAATAAATCATATTATCTCCATACTGATAAGGGAGATTTTGAACCGGCTGTTGGAAATGTTCTTTTTTTGAAACAACCGGCACTTCGGGAAGTGGCTTTGGCAGGGGTTCCTGCGTCGGAAGCTTTGCTTGCTTCGATGAAACTTTTAATGTTTTTTTACTTTTTACGCTTTCTTCCTTCTTGCTTTCCTTCTTTTCCTTCCGCTTGGGTGTCAGACGTAACTGTTTGAGTTTGCTTACAATGAAACTGCGAAGTTTTTTACCGTTGTCTTTTTTATTCGGCATTCCCTTGACCCACCCAATTTAAATCAAATAGCTTATTTAGACCCATAGAAACTTCCCATTATTCATGTAGTACTATTATTTTTAGCACAGTCTAGTTATTATAACTACAAATTAATTTAAATCTATGCGACAAATGCCCCCCCAGTAAGAATTCAATTCGGCTGTCTACGCGGTTAGACGTTAAAAAATAACATTTTGTCGTTCAGCCGACATGAGGCTTCATATGCTATTCAACTATTGACACCCAGGACATTTCGAAATTAAGATTGAATGAACTTAGGCTCAGGTCTTTATTTTTGACACTTTATTGTTTAGTTTATTAATTTTAGTGTCAATGGCTTATCCTCGCGCCCCCTCTTAACTTGAGCCTGATAGGCTATGATTAGGTGCGTTTACTATTGTAGAAAAGCATCCAAAGCTTGATGCCACGGAAGTATTACGACGCCATTATCAAGCTCGCGCCGGTGAATATCTTTTAAAGACACGATATATAATGGCAGGCCGGGAAAACGCTTGCGAAAAGCCGCAAGCGTATCATCAGTTATCGTCTCCGAAGATGTTTTGCATTCAAAAGCCATCATGGGCCCATGAGACCCCGTATAAAGGATATCGATATCATGTTTTCCCTACCGCCAAAAAGAAAGCTCATAAGGTTTTTCATGATGATCCCGCAGACGCTTTAATTCGTTATAGAAGAAAGTTTCAAACAAAAAACCATTCTCCTGAGGTGTGGGTGGATCGATCAAGCGATTCTGCAATGCTCGGACTACACCGCAGTCAAAAAAATAAAACTTTGGTCTGGCTTTCTTGCGCTCACTCCTATTCCACGGCCATAAAAAATCACCCAGAAGAGTATCCTCCAGGATCGAAAAATATTCTTTTACTGTACTCATGGGCACCGAGGAATCGCGTCCCACAGAAGCAAATTCAATTGTCTCCGCGTTCATTTGAGCCGCTACGCTCAAAAATCTCTGAAATGCGCTCACATTGCGGGTCAATGCTTCCGCTTGGACCTCTTCTTTGATATATATAGTGCAATAGGCCTTCAATTGCCGCCGCACGTCATCGATCTTGCCCTCAAGGAAGGTTGTTACTACGCGAGGCAATGTTCCATAATATAATGCCATATTAATGTCAAAACCATTACCAACCTCAACATGGGTCAAGGGGTAAAGTCGTAAATCAAGCGCTCTGCCACCGAGAAGGTTAGCGCTGCCGCGCCGCATCTTGCGTGCGCTGGATCCGGAAAGAATAAATCGCAAACCGATCTCCTCGATGCCCTTTTGCGCATAATCCAGTAACACCGGGACTCTCTGGACTTCATCCACAATTACCAGATCGTCCTTACGCAAAGCCCTCAGCTTTTCCCAGAAAATAACAGGGGAACGTAAAAATAAAAGCTCTACCTCGGGATCCAATAAGTCAATAAATAGGGCCGCATTCAGCTGACGTAATAAGAAAGTCTTGCCTGTCATGCGAGGCCCAAACAAAAACAGGGATCCTGAAATCTTATCTAAATTAAGCAGTCTTTTATAATTCATGATACAAGAATAACATATTAATGTTATTTGTCAACCTTAAATAACATATACTATCCACCTCATCCGAAAAGAGCACAGGCTAATTCCTGTTCCCTCGCTGTATGACATGATGGCGGAATGTTTTCTGCGACGACGCGTCCTATGCAGGCTCGCTATTGGAATATTACTTGCGGATTGATAACACTTTAAAGTTCTCCATCCCTTCCTTTTCGCTCTACGAATGTCTCTTCTTTTAAAAGCTCTTTTATTTACCGGGAGGCGTCTGGTATGCAGTGCGTTCGCTAACCAGATCTTCGATTCTCTGGTCGCCCACGTACAATCCATCGATTACTGCGAAACCGTCCTTAACCTTGACTATTACATACGCATCTTGCTTATTGCGCCTACTATGCTCCCGATAAACCTGTTCGGCCAGAGGAGCCGCCTTCTCTTCCATATAATACCGGTCAATCGGCAGATTGAGCCCAATGTCATTCCCGGTAGGATAGGTAACGGAGGCAGTCAAATAGGCAGAGTCCTTGGGCTTTTGTATTGCGATCTGTGAGACTTGAGCAAACCCTTTCTCATCGACGGTCAACTGTGCATAAACTTTCTGTCCGTATTTGAGATTCACCCCTTCGGGTTTTCTAACCTTATTGATCTGGGCCCTGATGGCCACATAGCGACCACGAAAAGCGTCATAAGGGTCAACCGGCGCCGTTTTAAAACGAAAAGATACGCCGTCCTTCAATGTTGATTCTCTTTTTACAATCATGGCTATGGGTAAACCGATCTGCAGTGCAATCACCCCGGCAAAAAACCCAACAATAAGTTCTTTTCTCATGCGGTACCTCCCTTGCGGCGCAAAATTATGACATTTGTCGCCAGAAAACCAACTCCAATGAATATAAAAACCAATCCTTTGATGACAAAATTGATCTCACTATCAAAAAACCTTGCCAAAACAAGCGCGGACAACATGACCATACCCGTGTTAATAACACTCAAGTTATTGGTGCGTATTCCCGTCATCAAACGAAAAACACTGACAGTGAGTAAATAGGTATTAAATAACAGCACAGCAAAGACCTCCGACGTTGCACCCAAGGCATAGGCAACCAGAGCCAGCAAGGGCAACGCTCCAAATAGAGTTCTCATCCAATCCCGCTGTTTGGCGAAGCGATAGAACAACAGCGCCGCGCCGGCAACTAATAGAAAAGTTAAAATGTGATCTGGGATAGCGGCCCAGGAGGATGCATCATACGTTGCATGCCAATACTTTCCTGCTACTGATTGCCATGGAAATCGAAAAGTCAGCACGAACATCATAATAAAAATACCCAACCCTCCCAGAACCTGAAAAGGTTTCTGCCAATTCGTCGAAATCCCCTTAAACTCCCAGGCGCCAAGAAGGTAGAATCCTGCGGTAAGGCTCGAATAAATGATGACCCATGACCCCGGTAAGGATCTTCCTAAAGTAAAATTCGCTGCAACACAAACAGATGCCGCCATCACTAGTGCCAAGATTGCCGCGCGAACAGTGTATGTTTCTTGCCGCAATGACCAAATAAAATGCGGGACGACAACCGCCAAGAGCGGCCAAAAAAGAAATGCCTTCAGTGGTTCATCCCAAAAATGACAGGACCAAGCTGAAATTCCAGCAACAAAAATAGCCGCCGGTATCGTAGCCCTCATAAGATAGGTCAGCGGAACAATGAGAAACATCCACGTTAGAATGAACGAGGGTGTATCCCCGGGAATGTTATATGTTTGACTGATAAGCGCAATCGAGGCGCCGACCATAAGGCTCAAAAATGTCGCAGCCCCCTCTTTGAGCGCTTGAGACTCTGGTCGCTTCAGCACAACCCACATCGCCATCGCCTGCCCAATCATCAGAGGCAACAAAGAAAGAACTACCCGCATGGGACGAGACAGCTCTTCCCAATTGTGACCAAAAAGCAGAATAATACCAAGCCCTATGAGTAGCGCCCCAAGCACACTGCATAAAATAATAACAAACCATTTTTTATCCATGCTCTTGACGTCACTGTAATGCTCACGCAAACTATCAGCGACTGACTGAGAAATAACTTTCTTGCTCACCAAATCAGGCAACTCTTTATTAAGCCATTGCACAGCCTTTTTATTCATAAAACTCCTTTCAGGACATATTCCTTCTTTAATTCTTCCCTATACGGCTTGATCTTGTAGGATACATTCTCTTCGTAATTTCTCTGGCCAATATAAAAGCGCTGATTTGAATTAATCAGCTTGTTATCAGTCATATATCTCCTTATCTTGTTAATCCGGTCTTCCGTAGGTGGGTGAGTGTTGAAATACCTGACGATCAGCCCGCCAACGGCATTTACCGTGTCACCGACCAGCGTCGCCGGATTATCCCGGCCTGATCTTAATAGTTCATCCCTATTAATACGCTCAAAGGCATAAACAATTGCCATCGGGTGGTAACCTGCCCGATAGGCCAAATAAACTCCGCCGGCATCCGCCTCAATTTCCTGCGCTTCTGAAAACCCCGGCTTAAAAAATACATCATAGCCAATCTCCGCCAGCGATCCATAGCCAGATTCTTCTAGCCTTCCATTTTGAACCTTGTGTTGAATCGCATTCAGACAATGTTTTGCATCCACATGGGTTATTTCATGAGCCAAGACTCCCGCCAATTCAGCCTCTGATTTGAGAGTTTTTATGAGGCTTGCCGTTACGTAGACATGCCCGCCTGCGACAGAGCGCGCTGTAGGATATCTTCCTTCTACAACATGAAACTTGTATTTAATGCCTGGCCTTTTTACGTTTTCAGCGACCCTGTTTCCAACATCATTCACATATTTTTCCAACAATGCCTTGCTTGTTTTATTGCCTGGTTGGGTTTTTAGTATTTTTGCGTTAATTTGATCCCCTATCTCCATCTCCTCTTGGTCATCCGTAGAAACAAAGATATGCCCCGCTTTATTCACACTGCTTAACAGTCCCTCTCCGATCTCTGAAATGGAATCCAAGCTGACTCGATTTTCAGGATTTCCTTTGACCATGATGAGCGCTATTGAGCCTAAACAGGCCAAGAGGCTAAGGATCAGGAATATATCTCGTAGTTTTAGATTCATCATATAAGTTTTTTGATCTTATCTTTGTGCTTTGTATAAATGTACGATACAAACAGAAGGGCCAGCCCTAGAGAGATCAGCGATAAAATATAGTGGATCGCGCTCAAATGCCTAAGATCAACCAGGAATGCTTTTGCCAAGGCGCAAAGTAAAACTAAAAGGCCGTAGATTCTCCATTGTTTTTCTTTAACAAAAATGCCCGGCAGAAATAACAGCAACCCCTCGATCCCCAAGCCAACGGTTAGCAGTGCCCCATCAAGCTTTATATACAAAAGAGCCGTCATAAGAGCTGTCGCCGAAAAACCAAAAACGAGCCGGGAGGAATGTAGAAAGGCTTTTATCCGGCCTTCCCTCGGCTCGTCAGTTTCATTGATGGCATTCTTTTGGCTCAGATAGAAAATGTTGCCCCCGTACAACAATCCCGCGGTCAAAATTGGCAGGATTATACTGCTTTCTGCGCCAACAAGATATTTTCCTTGGTAAAGATTCACAAATACCGCCCTCATACAAGCCGCAAGAGCGGCGATCGAGCTGATAGAGAGGTAATGCTTCTCTTTTGTATACACCCCTCTCAACGAATAGATCATTGCCATAGCGCCCCACACAGGCGCGACCATGTCTTTTGGCGCCTCATACCAAACCAGGGTCATGATGGCCACAAAAACCATGTACGGATATAAATAGACCATTTTCTTTTCAGAATCGTTCAGAATATTCTTTGTCGTCTTGTCTTGCAGAAGCATCAAACAATAATAAAGAATAAAAATCACGGGAATCGCGGTAAGAATTCTGTAGCTGAATATACTGACACCGCCTCCAATGACCATGTTAGACATGAGCAGTCGGACAAAAGCGCCCGTTGTTAGAATGTATCCTTGCATCCTTTGGTGAAAATTCTTTTTGGCGACGCCCAGATACAGAAGAACAGCTCCAAGTATGACCCAGCATGGCGCCGTTAATACCTTTGGAAGATCCAGCCAAGTTCCCATCGCGTAAATTAGAGGGTAGCTGTAGGAAATAATATTCGGATGGTTTTCTTCGATTTTCGCCAATAGGTTATTCGACCTTAATCTGCCGTACAAATAGGTATTCATAAAATACATGACTAGCGCCAATCCGAATAAAAGTGTCCGCTGGCTTATGTGATAGGCCAAGGCCGTATTTTGTGTATAAAAGCTATCGATCGTCATAAGCTTGGCGATAATGATCATAAGTCCGGCAAACGACACAACTCTCCAGTAGCTCTCTTTAAGAAGAACCCCGGCAAGCAGGACTATCTCCGCCAACAAAAGATAGGTAGCCCAGCACGCGTGCCGTCAGCACGATTGCCAGCACGTTGATCGCCGGGCCGG
>CAZAPB010000068.1:0-1067 GCA_964486835.1 uncultured Planctomycetia bacterium | reverse complement strand
AAAAGATAGGAGACTGTCAGGCTGTATCCCGAATATTTCATCGATAAATACGTCGCCGCGTAGATAATCGAGAAAGAAGAGCTCAGAAGAATGAGTTTTTTCTTGAAGTAATAACCAATGGCCGTCAGCCCCGCATAGCTTGCGCAAGCCAGCATAAGGGCTGGGAATACATGCTGTTTGTGCCCAGAATGCATGATCAGCCATCCGGCGTCAGAGGCAATAAAAGCGATAAGAACATAAATGAGGTGATCCATTCTCACGCCAATCCCCATGTGCGCGAGGACCTTGCTTTTTGACTCTTTGTCCGATAAAAAGGCCGCGCATAGCGACAACGCCCAGAAGGTAACTAGAAACACTAACGATAAAACAAATTGTCCGTGATCGAGATTTGAGTCAGAAGATCCGTAGCTCGTCCACAGCTTCATAGCGACTATAACCAGACCCCCTAAGGAAACCGTGCGCCAATAGCTTTCTTTCATGAGAACACCGGTCAATAGAACGATAGATGCTAATACAAGCTCAGAAGTGACAAGCGTGTAACCGGTAAATTTCAATGAAAGATAAACCGCCGCATAGATAATAGAAAACGAAGAACTTGTAAGAACAAGTTTTCTATTTAAGAAATAGCCTGCCGCAGTCAGCCCAATGTAAGCGGCGCAAGCGACTTGAAGAGCCAAGAAAAGATATTGAGCGTGCCCTGCCCCGATAAGCATCCAGCCGATGCACGAAGCGATCAACGTATTTAGAACATGAATGATGTGTTCCATGTCGATATTCAGTCCAAAAGAGTTAAATAATTTACTCTTTGACCCCTTATCTGAAAAAAATCCGGCGAAAACGAATATTGCCCAATACAAAACCAGGAACATCACCGCGCCTATGAATTGCTCGAGAGTCAGAATTGTTCTTCCCGATAGGTTGGCGATCCCAAACCATCCCATATAGGTCACATAAGTCATGAACATGCCGTACAGTCCAAATTCCATCCATTTCATTTTCTTCATGAAAAATATAAGAGATAGCGCGACCGGGACAGCCGCGAGCATCGTATAGGTCGTCGGCGGGCT
>CAZAPB010000067.1:0-8488 GCA_964486835.1 uncultured Planctomycetia bacterium | reverse complement strand
GGATCAGCCCGCTGATGCACTCGGGAGACTCCTCCGCAATGTAATCCGCTACCCCAAACCGTTTTTCCGCGTCGTACGCCAAGTATCCCTCTGAAAGCCCCAAACCGCTTTGGGCTATCTCTCCGACACCGCGCCATTTCCTGGGAATAACCCTGAAAACCTCTTGGATGAGGCGCTGGGCGATACGATTGCCCGATCGCTGCACGCATCGAGCGTAGGCATTTTCTACCTCATGCCTACCGCTCTCCAACTGTTTTACGCACAGCAGTATGCCCTCTAAAATATCGATAGGCTCAAAACCCGTCACAACGATCGGCACCCGATACTTCTTCGCCAAGGGTTCATACTCCTGGTAACCCATTACCGTGCACACATGCCCAGCAGCCAAGAATCCCTGGACTTGATTAGTGGGCGACGAAAGAATAGCCTCCATGGCCGGCGGAACCAGCACATGCGAGACCAAGATGGAAAAATTGGAAACACGCCTCAGTTTAGCTTGATAGACGGCCATGGCGTTAGCGGGGGCCGTGGTCTCAAAACCAACGGCAAAAAAAACCACCTCTTTGCCAGGATTGCTTTCGGCGATACTCAAAGCGTCCATGGGCGAATAAACCACCCGTACATCGCCCCCTTCGGCCTTAACCGAAAAAAGGTCCCGCTTAGACCCGGGCACGCGCAACATATCGCCAAAAGAACAAAAGATCACCCGATCCCGCGACGCGATGTGGATCCCCTTATCAATAAGCTCTAGCGGCGTCACACACACCGGACATCCCGGTCCATGGATCAGCTTGAGTGAGCTCGGCAATAACTCGTCCAGCCCGAAACGGATGATCGCGTGCGTTTGCCCGCCACAGATCTCCATGATCGTCCACGAACGCTTGACGGCCTTAGCGATCAATCCGGCCAGTCGTTTTACATCCTCGGATTCTCTGTATTCGTCAATGTACTTCATTGCTTATTCAAGCTCATTTAACTCGTTCATTTCTTTTAAGTACTCGAATATCTTTTTTGCTTCCGCCGGGTCAACGATGCTCAGCGCAAACCCTACATGGACGATCACATAGTCGCCTAGCCGGACATCCGGAACATAGGCCAAGCCCACCTCTTTGCGCACCCCCCCAAAATCAACTTTGCCGATCATGGACAACGGGTCTTCGCCTGAGATCTCTATGACTTTTCCGGGAACCGCTAAGCACATGGCACAGCCATCTTTCTGCTATTCAACAGCCGTTTATTGTTTAGATGCCTTAGAGCCGCCACCGTCTGGCCAAGAGATATTCCGCCATCATTGGTAGGTATCCGTTGATGCCAGTAGGGCTTAAATCCCTGTTCGGTTAATACCCGGATCGTCCGTTCCAATAAATATCTATTTTGGAAACAGCCCCCGGTCAAAACTATCTTTGACTCTTTTGCGTAGAACGCCATTTTTAATATCACTTGCGCCAGGGTATTGTGAAACTTAGCCGCTACACGGCCGACAGATCTCTTTTGCTCCATATCAAATAAGATCTCCCGAACCATCGGTTCCCAGTCAAAAACACAGGTCGTCCCTTCCTTGAAAAAAGTAGTCGAATAGTCCTCATCTGTCACCGTTTGGTCTATCGCAAATTCAAGCGCCATCGCTGCCTGGCCCTCATAATTTTGCGCCTGGCATAGCCCCACGATCGAAGAAACCGCGTCAAATAAACGGCCGGCGCTTGAAGTGGTGGGCGCGTTTAATCCCTTTTTCAGTAAATGCCCCAATACACTCAGCTCGGTCGTCGAAAAAGCCAAGAGGGTGCCGCTGGTTTTCATGTCAAAAATTGTATCACCAAATATTTCGTAGAGAAGCCCCAAAGCCGACCGGCGAGGTTCCTGTATAGCCCGCTCGGAACCGGCCAGACGAAATGTTCTAAAATGCCCCAGTCTGTCGAAAGATTCATTACCAACAAGCAAAAACTCACCACCCCATAGAGTGCCGTCTTCACCGGCTCCCGTCCCATCCCAGGCGACCCCAAGCACCGGGCTTCTAAGCTCATTTTCAGCCATGCAAGACAAGCAGTGCGCGTAATGATGCTGTACACGCACCTGTGCCAATCCCAGGCTCTCCGCGAATTTTGTGGAAAGATAATCCGGATGAATATCGGACGCGACAAGATCCGGCTTAGCGTCATATAACTGTTCGAACGTCTTGACCGCCTGCTTGAAAGCGCGCGCGGATTCCTCGGTGGCCAGATCCCCGATATGTTGGCTGACAAATATCCTGCCGCCAATAGACTGCGCAACGGTGTTTTTCTGATGTGCTCCCACTGCCAGCACCGACGGCTCACTTCCATCGCTCTCGAATGGAAGCGGCGCAAATCCTCTGCCGCGCCGTAAGATCATTTGCCTGCCGCTCATCACTCTGACAATTGAATCATCCACTGGCCGAATGATCGGCCGGTTATGCACCAAATAAAAGTCCGCCACCGCGGCTAGCCGTGTAAGCGCCTCCATTTCATCGGTCACAATAGGCTCTTCAGATAGATTACCACTGGTGGCGATCATCGGATGATCAAGCTTGCGCATCAAAAGATGATGCAGCGGCGTGTAAGGAAGCATGACGCCTAGATTGGGGTTTTGCGGGGCGATCGACGAAGCTAGCGGTTGGACACCCGCTTTTGCGGAGATTCGGCCCTTCAAGATAACGATCGGCGCTTCCGGCGCGTTAAGCGCTCTCTCTTCAATATCTGAGATTTCGCAGTAACTTTTGGCCATCTCTATCGTAGGTATCATCAGGGCAAATGGCTTTTCTTGACGGTGTTTTCGATCGCGGAGCCGCCCAACAGTCTCTTCATTAACCGCGCTTGCCAAAAGATGAAATCCGCCAAGGCCTTTGACGGCGCCGATCTTCCCCTGAAGCAAAAAATCGATCGCACCGTCAAGCGCCTGTCCGCCCTCTGCCAGAACGCGCCCCTCCGAGTCCCGCAATTCCAGATGCGGGCCGCAATCAGAGCAGGCGTTAGGTTGAGCGTGATAACGACGGTTGGCTGGATCTTCATACTCGGCTTGGCATGCCCTGCAAAGAACGAAATCCTTCATTGAAGTATTGGCCCGGTCATAGGGCAGGGCCTCAATAATGCTGAAACGGGGGCCGCAGTGAGTGCAATTGGTGAAAGGATACCGATAGCGACGGTTTTTCGGATCAAAGATCTCGCTCAGACACTCATCGCAAACGGCGATATCGGGTAAGATCAGAGCGGTTTTAATTCCTTCGGCGGTACTTTCGAGGATCTGAAAATCGACATAGTCCTTCGGATCAAGCCTGGCGGATTCTAAGCTTTGAATAAACGACCTTGGGGGTTTTTTTTGAATGATATCGGATTCAAACGCGTCCAGAGAAACGATGGGCCCTTCTACCTCGATACAGAGGCCCTGTGACGAATTAGCAACCCAGCCGCGAAGCCCACGTTCCACAGCTAAGCGATAAACAAATGGCCTGAAACCAACACCCTGAACAGCGCCCAGCAGCGTTAACTTAAGTCGTTGGATTTCCTGTGTTTTTACCATAAAAGATCATTCCGATTATACTCCCAGGACTCGGACAATGATCCCAATAAATACAATAGAAAAGCCGGCTATCAGATGCGAATACCTCTGCAAGCGGGGTGTCCTAATAAAAGACAGCCCCCGGACCGCCGCGTAAGCCGTAACCAGCATGGTTCCAACCGTTGCCACGGAAAAAACCAAAAAAAGTGTCAAAATGGTGCTCAAACCCTCTTGGGCACCTAAAAAAATAAACGGTACTAACGGTTCACACGGACCCAATATCAACAGAACAAACAAAAATCCTTTTGAAATGCGGTGCGCCTTGACATCCGTCTCTAAGCGATTTGCATTCCATTGTTTGACTGCCCAAATCAGGTACGCTATTCCAAAACCGATCAATAAAAACGAAAATACATCGGCCCGCGATTTTTCCCATACAGTCATCTGTTCAAAAGAAATTTTTACCAGAAGCATTCCTGCCAACCCAATCAGAAACGCCGATAACACGTGCGCAAGGCCTGCCAAAAAAACTGTCACAGACAGCTTCCTATTGCTCCATTTTTGCGCTTTGGCAATGGCAACAAAAGGGAACCAATGATCAGGCGCCAACGCATGCAACGCTCCCACCGCAAAAGCCATAATCAATGAAGTCATTTTAACAGCCCCCCTTTTGAATTATTTAAAAGATCTAAATACTGCAAATTCGCCATTTCAAGCCTTGCCGCGATCACATCCAAAAATCTTTTCATGATCTCATAGCCCAGCTCGTGATCGGATTCGCAAAGGCCCCGAAGCTTTTCTCCGTTGATCACGACCGCGTACGTTGCGCCCGTCGCCAAAGCGTGAAAGCGCCATTGATAAGGCGCGACCAGCCAAGACCAGCCAAGAACATCCCCGGCGTTGAGTGTTTCCACATGCATAGTTGCCTTATCCGCGGAGTCCAAGCCGACCGCGACGCGCCCCTTGGTCAATAAGTAAAAATTCGCGGCTTTCTCGCCCTGCTTAAAAATATATTTCCCGGCGGGAAAATCTGCTACCGTGGCGCAGCTGACGATTTTTTTTAATAGACCGGCGCTAAGCCCCTTTAAAAATTTATGCCCCGATATAAGGCTCTCAAGATTATCCATTTATTTTCCTTTCAATGACCCTTATGTTATTTTCCGGCAAACTCAATTGAATCGATTGATATCTTATCGCCGCTTAAAAGCTCGACCTGCTGCGAACCGCAAGAAGCGCACATTAAAAAATGATGGTCTTCAACAACGCCTTCATGGTGACAGCCGCGGCATCGCACGATCACAGGAAGCGCCCGCAAATCTAGCGCAATCCCCTCCAGAGGCGTTCCTTTGGTCATAAGTCCATAATGCAGTCGCACGCTTTCCGGAACCAAGTGAAGCATTTCTCCGACACTTACTCGGATGGCCTCTGGCTTCTGATCCGGATACTTTTTTAATTCTGCAAGAATAGCATCCACGATCTGCTGTGTAAAGTTTTCCTCATGCACCGAGCACCTTCGCTCCCGAGATCAAATTTTTGATCCTATTTGCCGCTTCGCGTGTACGTCGTACCATTTTTTCGGAAAGTCGTTCGCCAAAACCAAAGCTCTCGCCTCTTACCATGCAAATATAAAGCTCCGGCGATCTTGAATTTGTAATTTCGCTCAACCGCAGTAGAAATTCAGGGCCCAAATGATGCGAAGAGGTTAGGTTGCTTTGAGAGGAGGAACTTATTCGGCTGAGCGTAACTTCTTCACCGTCAATACAAGCATCCGCCAAAATAACCCGGTCGTAATCCGCGAACTCGCTTACGAGCTCCATGTGGAGCTGCTGGCAGGTCCTGACCTCAACACCCACGAACCGTTCCCGCTCTATCTCTTGGGCAATTACCGCCCCCGCGCCATCATCGCTTCTGAGCGTATTACCGTAGCCGATCACAAGCGTCTTGATCAGCCCCTCCGGACGACGTTCACGATCTGCTGATCCGCATCTCTGATCTCAATAACGAGCGGCATTGCCCCTAAAGCATGCGTTGAGCATGAAAGACACGGATCATAACATCTGATCGCGGCCTCTACTCGGTTTAAAGCGCCTTCCTTGACCTGGGGGCCATCCACATACTTCTTGGCCACCTCCAACACAGACCGGTTCATCCCGGGGTTATTTTGCCCCGTTGCGATCAGAAGATTGACCTTTTGGAGTATTCCATTCTCATCGGTCACATAATGATGGAACAAGGTTCCCCGCGGAGCCTCTGAAGAACCAACGCCAACTGCCTGATTCCTTTTTGCGGACGCAAAAACCTCAGACGAAGTAACCAATGGGTTCTGAAGAACTTCTTTTACTTCCTCGACCGCGTAGAGCGTTTCTATCAAACGGGCATAATGATAATAAAAGGTCCCGTGCAGCGGCTTTCCGTTGCCTATTTTTTTGTACTCAACGAATTCTTTTTGTGCCAACGGAGTTGATATCGACGAAGCCACATTCAACCGGCCAAGAGGTCCTACCCGGTAAGATCCCTTTTCAAAACCATAAGGCTTGTAATATGGACTTTTCAAATATGAAAAATCGACCGGTCGCTCGGCGATATAGGTCAAATAGTCCCTGGGGTCTACTTGATCACTCAAGATCTTTCCGGTCTCGTCGACAAAACGAAGCGCCCCATCATAGAGCTCCAATTCACCTTTGGGGCCGACCGTTCCCATATAGAGAGTGCCATAATTAGCAAATCCATCGACCTCAGCCAAATTCTTATCGCGATAGCGCTTAAATAGTTCCAGACCTTCTTGGGTGGTTGCCAAGGCCTCGGGTAGCCACGTCAAAAGCGCTTTTCTATTCTCTTCGCTTAAAGTCGCGCTCATCCCGCCGGCCGTGATACCAACCGCATGCACTTTCTTTCCGGTGATACGCTCACTGCACTCCTGGCCAAATTGTCTGAGCCTGATCCCCCGCCTGGCCAGATCAGGGAACTTTTCGGCGATCCCGACGATATTGCGCTTGGCCGGATCCGAATCAAATCCCAGAAGAAAATCGGGGCTTGAAAGATGAAAAAAGCTCAACGCGTGGGACGATATGATCTGCCCCAGATGGATCACTCTTCTGAGCAACGTCGCGGCCGGGGGCACCGTTACGCGCATGATATCTTCGCAAGCTTTCGCGCTTGACACGGCATGGCTTACAGGGCAAATCCCGCAGATCCTGGGAGCTATATTGGGCATTTCTGTAAATGGGCGGCCCTCGCAGAATTTCTCAAAACCACGGAACTCATTGACATGAAAATGCGCATCAGCGACCTTACCCTTGGAGTCAAGGTCAATGGTGATACTGGCGTGGCCTTCAATGCGCGTGACCGGATTGATAATGATCTTCTTTGAATCAGCCATACTTCAACCTCTCCTTATCCAGCACCGGCGTTCTGTCATTCAACAGCTCCGCTAGCACATAAAAAATTAGGTCCGCTGAGGGCGGACAGCCTGGAATATAATAATCAACTTTCACCACTTCGTGCAGGGGGCGAACCCGATCCAAAAGCTTCCCCAACTGCGGCGAATTAGGGATACAACCTGAGTCATTGCTCGGAGCATCCACGTAGGAGCACTGAAGAGCCTCCTCTTTGGTAATATGGTTCCGGTAGGCGGGCACGTTGGCCGTTACTGCGCAGTCTCCCAGCGATACTAATATTTTTGATTGTTTCCGAATGTGCTCGGCTTCTCTGACGTGCTCATCCGTTATGATGGCTCCCTCGACAATAGCCACATCCACTACCGGAAACTCTTTGCCGTCAACAATCGGGCTCTTAACGATATCCGCCAGGGCGATCACATCCAGTATGCGTTCATCAATATCCAGCAGCGACATGTGACAGCCCGAACATCCCCCCAGCCACACCGTACCTATTCTTTTTTTCATTTCAGATCCCTCTGCTTTTCAATGAGTTCCGAAATGCGCTGCGGATCTTTCTCCATACGCCCTTGTGCCATATCCTTGGGCGTTAAAGCGCCCGTCGGGCACACCTGGACACATTTTCCGCAGGAGGTGCAACTTTCCGAATCTCCCCATGGTTGATTAAAATCAGTGATGATCCGCGAATGAAAACCTCTCCCCATCACATCCTTGGTCATCGCGCCCTCGACCTCGGCGCAAACACGCACACATCGTGTGCAAAGAATGCATCGGTTGTGATCCATTGAATACTTTTCGTGAGAGGCATCCACCTCGCAGGCGGGATAAAGATAAGGAAAGCGGACATGGTCCATGCCCAGCTCATAACCCATTTTCTGCAGATCACAGTTATTATTGGCCACGCAGGCCGAACAGATATGCGTCCGCTCGGAAAATAAAAGCTCGATGATCATTCGGCGGTATTTTTGCAATTTGTCACTTTGCGTATGAACCACCTGATTGGGGGCCACAGGCGTCGTACACGCCGGTAACAGTTTGGGAACTCCCTCGATCTCAAGCAAGCATAAACGACATGCTCCCACAGGGGTTAGTCCCTTAAAATCGCACAGCACAGGGACCGAGATCTTCGCTTTACGACACACATCCAAAAGGCTTACGCCCGCTTCAGTCTCAACCGCTTGTCCATCGATGGTGATCGTGATAGGGTTACTCATGAGCGCACCTTTTCAAGATTGGAATGCTTCATCTTACAGACACCCGACGGGCATCGCTTTTCAAGTATATGCGCCATGTATTCATCTCTAAAATAACGCAGTGTGCTTAAAAGCGGATTCGGCGCAGTCATCCCCAAGCCGCAAAGGCTAGTATCCTTGACCATCGGCGCAAGCTCTTCAAGAAGGCTTAGGTCCTCGGTTCTGCCTTCTCCCTGGCATATCTTATTCAACAGCTCATACATTTGTTTGGTCCCCACACGGCAGGGAATACACTTGCCACATGATTCGTCCATACAAAATTCCATGAAATATCTGGCGACATCCACCATGCACGAAGATTCGTCCATGACGATAAGCCCGCCTGAA
>CAZAPB010000066.1:0-8564 GCA_964486835.1 uncultured Planctomycetia bacterium | reverse complement strand
TTGGCTTCTTGTTGGTCTATTTCTTGAAGCTCTCCGATCTTCCCCTTGGCCTTCGAAAGATGCTCGCGGGCGTTCAATAAAGCCACAAGGTCTCGCTCAAGATCCTCACCGAGCGCATAGGTGTCAGCATTATCAATATCAAGATCTAGCGGTGGGCCCCCATTTTCTCCGAGAAATTGAAAGTAGGCAGAAGCCCCGCGAAAACCATCGCTTGAAAACGCCGCGCGCAAGGTGTCCTGTGTCCATGGCGAGTCGGAGTTGGAAAGCTTAAATAGAAAAGACCTCTGCATAAAAAAATCAAGCTTGTTCTTATCGTAAAAAATGATCTCTTGTTTTTCCCGCGTCTCTTTGAGCTTTCTTTCCGCCCGGATCTCCACCCGCTCGGCTTTGGCCAGATCAAGCCGCAATTCATCTTGGACTTGTTTCTGCTCATCTTGGCCGGGCTCTTTTAAGGCTTTCTCCAGAGCGACGATCTGGCGGCCAAGCTGGACTTCCTGGAGGTCAAGGCTCTTTTTCTCAAGCTCGCGAGTCAGGCTGACACGTGAAGCATCATCCGGCGCCGCGGCAACCCGCTCCTCTAGATTTAAAGTCTCAAGCCGCAAAGCGGCAATCTTGACAGCCTCTTCGTCTTTTTTGTCCTCAGGCAAAGACCGCAGATACGCAAGCTCATAAGCCGCCTGGGTTTTTTCATGTTTTTGCTGTAAAGGTTTTTTTGCCTCTTGGAGCTCTATGTATCTCTCAAGCGAGCCCGCAGTTTCCGGGTCATCAATGAGACCGGCCTGCTCTTGATATCTCAAGAAAGACAACAATGAGGCCTCATTATTCGTTATCTCATATTCCACCAGATCTTTGCGCGCCGCAATCTCACGGCCCAGCAGTTGGGTCAAAGTCAGTTTCATTCTGGCTTCGTCAGCCTGCGTAGACAGCCCGCGGCTTTCTAAAAAATCAACCTGTTGCGCAAGAGATTTTTGCTCAAATAAGTTTCTGGTGATCTCCGCGCGAATACCAGCGCGGGCTGTGACATCCGGAGCTGCGCCCTCCTTTTGTTCGGCGCTATACTTCATCTGAGCCAAGAGGGACTCTTTCTCAGCGGTGAGAACTTCTATCCATTTAGCATCCGTCGCATGAGAAAGCTGTCCGTCTATCTCTTTTATCCTTTTCTGAACAATCACTTCTCTCTGAGCCAGTAAGGACTCTTTCTCGGCAGTGAGAGCGTCTTTTTCTTTAGAATCCGTTGCATCACGAAGCTGATTTTCTATCTCTTCTATCCTTTGATCAGAAGAAGCCTGGATAGGACGTATCGCGTACCAACCCCCTTCGATAAGATTATTACCCATTCCCAATAGACCGCCCCTATTCATCGTCACTTCCCAATCGCTCAAATGACGGCCATCATCCATATCAGATTTGGCGTTCTTGTCACCTTCCACAGTGGCGACAATCGCGTGCGTTACATCGAAAGCGTGACCCTGCACATTCAAACCAGTCATCGATATACCCCGGTCAATCAGTAGGGAGCCGCCAACGACAACCGCGATTTCGTGGGTAACAAACCACATTCCCCAGACGCCTTTTACCCAACTGAGCCAAAACACACCACTGCGGAGGGACTCATAATAGGATCTGGAGTAAAGTCCGCGGATATAATCCTCGCGGGTTTTGTTTTCGGGAAAAGTAACAGGGGTATCCAAAATACGAGCGACCCCCTCGGCAGGAGCACGGCGCAAATCAGATTCCAGCTGGTCAACAAGGCGCAAGATAGTCTGCTTTTGATCGGGTTGAAGCTCAAAAAATCCTTCGTCGAGATTTCTTCTGAGAAGCCGCACAGCATTGGCCCGCACCAAAGAATTTTGCGCTCCGCTCAGAGCCTTCACGTGCTCATAGACACTTTCATAATCAACGGCTTTAAGAAGCACAAGACCTGTGTGATCTACCCTTGCAACCGATTCGGAGAGCTCCTTATTATAGTCGGCGGCTAAAATTTTATTTTTCTGACTCGTTAAATGCTGTGGGAAGAATAAAAAGGAACTCGTTATGCCGGAGGACATCCATTGGCCCAATGCCATACTGACCTCATGGTCCCCAATAGTTTTATAGTAACCCTCCCAGATGCGCCCGATATCGAAAAGACCGTCTGCTCTCCAGCCGTAATACAACAAAAGGCCGAGCGCCGCGACGCCAATGCCAGCTTTTATAACAGATCCCCAGATAGTCGGGGCTCTGGCCTGAGTCTGAGGATTCCTATAGGCATGAATAAAATATGCTACATATAAAACAATAAGAGAAAGGCCGAGTATAGCCAGCGCCCACGGAGAAGTACTTACCAAAGCTAAAATGCACTTGGTTAAATAACTGTTCACCGTGAGTTTGATTCTTCTTTTCAAAAACATAAGAAGAGCGCTCACGCCGGTCATGTCGCAGACGATCTTAAGCGGGA
This sequence comes from uncultured Planctomycetia bacterium, assembly GCA_964486835.1. Taxonomy (GTDB): domain Bacteria; phylum Omnitrophota; class Gorgyraeia; order 2-02-FULL-51-18; family 2-02-FULL-51-18; genus CAMDWQ01. The sequence continues at coordinate 6,127 of CAZAPB010000066.1, read as the reverse complement.
CAAACACATATGCCCACTTGGAATGATTTTGAAGTCTTTCCAATAGGCTCGAACCGGCGATCAGATAATTGGCCTGGAAATCCAAATCATTCAGTAAAACCGAAAATCCCTGAGTTTGTTGGTCTTTGTTCTTCACCTCGAGTAATTGAGCTCTGAATTCTCTGGAGGCCTTATCCCGCGCCACCCTTCTCACTTCGGAATTGCCAAATAATTGACTAAATAATTTATCAATCAACTTGAAACGTTCACGCAAAAACTTGAAAAGCCGCGAAATAAGAATATAACGCAGGAAACCCTGTTGGATATTTTCATCCTCGGTAAGGCCCGGGATTTCGTACCATTTCCTTGCATAGGCGGACTCGACATTGCGATAGGCTGTCTCCAGCCGCAAGAGATCCTCACCAGTAATCCCCGCGGTAATTAAGCTTCCCGTTATTTGGCGAAATCTGCCGTCACTCAAGGAGCGGGCGCGCTTACAGCTGTCGCTCAATAAATCTCTGGCGGCATCCTTATCCAAAAAGGAAAGAGAAGAACCGCGACCCAAGTAAACTCCGGAGGTCATCTGGACAAAAGTGAACGCGAAGTTTTTCATCACTTCATACCCAAGATAAATCACCGCGATTCCAAGCCTAAAAAGAGCCCAGCCTGCGCTAATAAATCCCTTCGATTTGCTGGTCTTAAAAACTTCAGCAGATTTTACGAGTTTTTCCAGCAGGTCAACACCCTTTGCCTTGAAAATATCGACCACACCCGCGTCTTTGGGCAGCTGATGTTCGACAGCGTGAGCCGCGTTATGGCTTTTAACTGCCTCGCTCTTGGCACTCAGGAAAAGCATTTTCAAAAATTGATAAACCCACTGCGCGGAATTTAAATCATTTCGGGACAGTCCATTCAGCTTTTCCCTGACCGCCGCATCTCTTGCTTCTGACTCCGTCGGATATGGCTCTTGAAGGAACTGGTGAAAAATTCTTTGAATGATGACATCTTTATCATTTTTGTACATCGCCCAAATAAGCCCGGGAATAGAGACTATCGGCCCCACCGGCTGTTTGCCCTGGACGCGCTGAAATCCCAGAATACGGGATGTCTCAACCATCTGGCCTGATTTATCGTTTTTTTCTACCTTGGCTTTAAACCAAATAAGTTGAGAACCCGCGTAAATTATCATGCCGGTTAAGAGAAGCCACCAGAACCCAACAGCAAACAATGTGCCTATACCAAAAGTTCCAAGCTTGATCACAAACGCATACGCATACAGCACAAATCCCGCGGCAACCATTTTGGCGATGAAAGCTTCAGCTTTGACAATAAAAGAAGGCGCTGCCAAGCGAGCAGCCACAGGTGGCGCAACCGCAACCGGCGCCGTAGTCACAGAAACTTTCGCGGGCACAATTGCCGACGGTACCACTTTCTCTACCGGAGGCTTGGCAGGGTTCGCAGCCAATTTCGCCGCCGCTATCGATTGAGCAATTGGGGCCGCGACAGGAGCAGCAGCCACCGGCTTGACTGCAACCGTAGGCGTACGAGCCGCTAACTTGGCCGCGGCTAAAGCAACAACCGGACCTGCGATTCCTTTACGATTACCAAAATCTGTAATCCTAGATACCGCCTTATCGCCAAAAGCTGTTACCACCTGCGCAACCAAATCATTCGCTTGAGCTTCTTCGCCCGCCTTAGAAGCTTCTGACACGATTTTGGGTGCAAAGGGCTCTGCCGCAAACTCCTTGCTTCCGAAAAAAACCTGGTCCCCTCTATCTGTCAAACGCCGGACTTGTGCGATGGAAAGCATCCGCGATAATCGGCTAGGCGCAAGAACAGGTCTTTTTCCCAGCGCTCTAGCGTGATTATAATCAGCGGTATATTGCCTGACGGCCTCCTGAACGATCTCGCGAGGCAGTCTGGCGCCTTGGAAAAGATTTTTGTAAGACAGCAACAGACTTTGCACTGCTAACTTCGCGGCGGCCTTCGATCCGGGGGTGCCGGTCAACATGTTGTTGAGCTCTAACGCCAAATAAAAGTCCGAGCCTTTAAACTGCTCTTCGAATTCTTTTGGTTTTTTGGTCAGGATCGCGATGTAGGGCCTGTCGGGGCTTTTCTCGTCAAACTTGGGCATGACCACAAGATATGAGAGCTTTTCCTGGTCCATGAGAGCCGAGATGCCTTCGGAGTGAAAACCTCCGGTGACAAGAGCGGCGACATGGACGTTCTCTTTTTTCATCCGGTCCATGGTATTTTGCATGAGAGCCTGGTTACGCTTGGTGGCCAACTCGTAGAACTTCATCGCGTCGGGGATGGATTTCTCAAGGACGCTAAAATCGGTGTAGGTCTGGTAAGGGACCTTGTACTTCTCCCCCAGGGTCTGGAGAGTGTTTTGGATCTCGTTGATCTGGCAAGAGGACTGATTAGCCATGAAATATTCGTATTCTTTGGAAGTCAGGCTCGTGTCTAAGAGTTGGGTGAGAATATTCACACAGCGGGTAAGGCTTGAGAGGGCTCTTTCGTCCTGGTTGCAGAAGAGTTTTTCTTTGACGTCATTCTCAAAGGATTCCGTTTCCTGGAAAATGGAGATAAGATCGATGTTTTCGTACATGACCACGTACTGAGAGTAGAGAATGATGTTTTTGTACACCAAAGGATCGATGCCGGCCTTCTGGGAGAGCTCTGCCAGGGTCAGGTGAAACTTTCCGGCGGAGAGCTTGTTTTGTTTGTACTGCAGAGCTTGGAGGACCAGCTTCTCCAGGTCGTCCTTCTGGAGTTTTTGGTTGAGTTCGCTGATCAACGCATCCCTTTCAGAGCTGGCGACTTTGAAATCGATCTCTTTCTCCAAGCTCACCGTATCGGAAAGTTTTTTCAAGTTGGGGTACTTCTGATAATCGACTCCGTTCTCGCCGGCAACCTTGATGAAGTAGTTCCAGTAATCGGTGAACTTGATGTCGCCGTTCTTATGCAAGAGGCGGTGGCGAGTCAGCTCGTTGAGAGCCGGAGAATAGACTTTGGTTTCTAGCTCCTGGATGGCGTACTTCAGTCCTTTGAGCTCTTTGCGGACCTTGAGCTTTTTGTCCATCAAAGCCCTAAAAACATTCAAATTCTGCCGGTACAACGCCGGGTCATCTACCCCATAAAGCTTAATAGGCTCCGCGCTGACCATCGAATAAAATTCACCGGCGGATATTCTTCCCTGCTTCATCAGCGATGAAGCGGCCTTGCGACGGACTTCCTCGATCGGAAAACTCTTGATGATAGAAGTGTCAATATAATCATTGCCGCCCTCGAGCGCGATCAAATTCAGATTGTAATTTTTTACCAGGTTATCAAGAATCTTGGTGATGGACTCCTGGGCTCCGAGCTTGGAGTGAGCGTCCTGGATATTGATAATAATATTTTCCCCGGACTTAGCAACGGCTTTACGCGCGATCCCGATGTTTTCAGGAATGGCGATGGTGGAAAGCTTGGAATCAGAACGGTCAACCTTCTGCGTCGTCGCCTGAGAAACATGCGACCAAATGGGAGTGCCGCCTTGTGCCTGCGCAAAGTCTTGAGAAAGAAAAGTAATAATCAGCGCCGCGGAAATAGCGCGAAAATAAATACCAAACCTTGAGCGAAAAGGTTTTTCGATTTTTTCTTCGTAGGGTTGAAGAATATTATCGCTCAACTTTTATCTCCAGATTTCTTATACTTACATTACTACATTTTAAACAGTTAAAATATTAAAACTAAAAAAACGTAAACACATACATATTAATAATTTAATTATCTATAACGCCCCGATCCCACTCGGTGTCACAGATAAATTATACATTTGAAAATGCATAGATTCAACTCACATATGTAAATATTATATCGACTAATACTGTGTAAAATTCACTTAAATTTGGTAAATCATAAACATCTACCCACACAGGGTTTCCCTCATATTTGCGTTCAATTACAGTGGCTACGTCTGCAGCCATTTGGGATCGGCGCGCCGGGCCAGAATGCCCAGTGTGTCAGATGATGGCTCCAGACGTAGTCAAAGATTTGATCAAAATAATCAAAGAACAAAATCAAGCGGCGGTACCGATAGACTCCAGCTGTCCGCTAACCTTATTCAACGCTTCTGTGAGTACCTTCGAAAGCGTCATAAGCAGTCTTCGATGCCGGTCTCCCCCTCTAAGAACAATAAACACAGCCTGAGGATGCACGCCATATAACGAATCGCCGGCCTGGTTCATCCGGACTTCGAGCAAATAGTCGTTTTCCGTGGTAGTGCTTTGGGCGTCAAACCCACGGTCTTCCAAATTAATCACACCAATGGCCTGATCAGCTTTAATGTTCCTCCGGTCACGCAAAAACTCCCTGACAGCCTTCACCGTATCAAGCTTAACCGGGCTAACCAGCACATCAAATCTCTTATCAAACTCCACGTTAGCCAATAATTCTTCTGCCAATTGACTATCACTAGTAATAAAAAACTCTCTTTTAGGTTCAATCCCGCGTTTTTTCATCAAGTCATCAATTCTGTCCTTATCAGCTATGTACTGGGCGATCAGCGCCTTTGTCTGTCCTTCTGATGCGCCGACGATAAGCTTGTCCAGAGTGGCCAAAATAGGACTTTCGGTGACATCGGTCAGCTTCGCCCATTCGTCCGCGAGCATACGATCAATCGCGGCGCGGATCTTGAACAGTAAACTCTCTATATCAGCCTGAGGCGAAAGAACGTAATCAGCCATTTTGTCCAGAACTTGCCGGGCATGCGTATCATCCTGAGCAACGAAAGTACGGGCTAAGGCATCAGCGATCATATCCTCGCTTTCCGCAAGTCCTGTATTAACATCGATGACGGCCGCGTGCGGCATTGAGCCGGAGGCAGCCGATAAAGCTCTCCTTAGATTGTGAAGAGACGCCAAGATTTCCGCGCGATTGGAAACACCAAGATCCTCAGCGATCCTAACCGCGAAATCCAGAGCAATCCGACGCCGCTTAAGATCACGACTGACAGCCTCACGACGAAACTCACGAATATCAATGGCAACCTGGCCAGCGTTTTGCCCATCAACCCCGGAGCCATCTAAAAGTAGAATATCTGCCCCGGCTTTGGCCGCCACCAATCGCGCGCCGATGACCTCAGGCACCTGCGTAAAAGCAAAACGAGCGCCAACTTGGCTAGTGGTCATTCCCATCTGACTGGCCAATTTTGCCCACAACAGTTTTCTGGTTTTATCATATCGGGCTTTATCAGGCTCAATAATCGCGATGTTTACAGAGGGCAGGTTATTGGCCGCGGCCAGGCGGGCTGCAGCCGTAAATTGCATCTCCCGCTGAATGGTCGTATATACCGCATTTGCATAAAGCTGCAAAATGCCCCTCTCAAGTCCCCCGGGCTGGTCAGGATTCAAAGTGGGCACTATTCCTCCGGTAAATTCCCGGCGAATGTCATAGACAGACAGCGTAAAATATTGCCAATGTCTGAGCGTTCTCAAAAACTGCTCTTGGCCTCTAGGCTGCTGCATCATGTCTATTGAAAGATTCAATATATGGTATAGCTCCTCGCTCTCTTTCTTCAAATACTTTTTAACATTATCATTTTCTTCTTCGCTCTTTTTCATTTCGCCGGGCCATGTATCAGGATGATCGATAGGCAGGTTCCCAAAAGCTTCTGTAAACCCTACAAAGGCATTCAATGAAGAAGCGCCGCCGGCCAGCCAACCATCCAATACGGCCGCGACGTTGGGCAGTAAAGTTTTCATACCGCTGGTGCCGGAGGCTTCCAGGGGCCGCTTGGGCGTATTTATCCAGAATGCGGCGCGCACCAAAAACTGTGAAAGGCGCTCATCGTAGCCCTCAACAAAAACAACCCTATCTTGAAATTCAGGATAAGACTTTGCCATTCTTTCGATAAAACGGTTCAAGAAAAGAACACTGCTTCTTCCCGACGCGTCAAAAGCTTTTCCGGCAAAAATAAACTGCATTTTTTTCTCAAGCACCAACTGCACAAACGGCGTCAACGCGCCGTACGGGTGGCCCTCATCCATACCTTTATTCAGATAATAGGTGATCTGATCATCTATCTCGGCCAGGCTAAGAGGCTCCTGGCGGTTACTCAACACCCCTTCAAATTCGGGAAGCGATGTCCCCAGCAATAAAAGCA
>CAZAPB010000065.1:0-8569 GCA_964486835.1 uncultured Planctomycetia bacterium | reverse complement strand
CTGTGGGCATTTAATGCGAGTGTCATCAGCCTTGAGGTCAGAGCGGCGCATCACAGCGGTCCTCAGCGACACTCCGTCACGGTACCACTCAGCCGGATGAGACTCAAATCGGCGAATGATAGCCAAGACCAAGCCTTCTCCGGCGCTTTCCCAATGCACCGATACTCGGATCACCGCATCGTTCCAACCGCTTTCGCGCAGAGACTGATCAAGCCACTGACTTAGCTCTTCGGGAGGCAACGGAAAACAATGTCCCAAGCCCTCGCATGACCAACGCAACCGCTCCCAGTGCTGATCCAAATGAAAAAACCGCCCCCGATAAACGCGCACCGTCTCAAAGGCAGAAATCCGGTTTAAAAACAGAGAATAAAGATGTTCGGAGTCTGTCCAGATAGCGCCGAGTTTGAACCGGCCCGAAAATTGCCGCGAGAACGGCTTCTGCTTTATAAAGGGTTTCGTCATATTCCTTTTGGGGGTTTGAGTCCGCGACGATACCGGCTCCCACTTGCAAGTGGGCCGTACCATCCTTGATAACCAAGCTGCGGATAATGATATTAAAATCCATGCCTCCGGTAAAGCTAAAATACCCCATTGATCCCGTATAAGGCCCTCTGGCAACAGGCTCCAGCTCATCAATGACCTGCATCGAGCGTATCTTGGGCGCTCCCGTAATGGTGCCTCCCGGAAAAAAAGCGGTGAACGCATCCACGGCATCCAGGCCTTTTTTGAGTGTCGCGCGCACATTAGAAACGATGTGCTTCACATGCGAATATTCCTCTATCTCCATCAGTTCGTCGACCGTGACGCTTCCATACTCGGCCACGCGGCCAAGGTCGTTGCGCTCAAGATCCACGAGCATGATATGTTCTGCTCGCTCCTTCTCACTCAAAAGAAGTTCGATCGAAGCCTTACGATCCTGGCGAGGATCCAAGCTTCGCGACCGCGTCCCGGCGATCGGCCGAGTTTCAAGTCTGCGGCCTTCCAGCCTCAAAAGCCTTTCCGGAGATCCCGATAGGATCTGATAATCACCGGCATCCAAGATCCCGAAAAATGAAGACGGATTTACTTTTTTTAGCTTCTCATAAACGGTTTCGACTGGTTCCGAAAGAGGAAAAGAAAAACGCTGGGAAAGATTCGCCTGGTAGATATCTCCCCGTCGTATGTATTCCTTGGCCTTTCGCACCATGGATAAAAATCTCTGCCGTGAAACCGACGACCGCATCAAAAGATGCGGGACCGATGAACTTCGGGCGGCATGATTCCTCTTAACCTTGTCCGCATGCCTGAGGATACGCTCTCGGACAGACCTGGCAAGCGCTGCGTCCCGGTTCTTGGAAAAAAAGAAAGTCTCATTTGTCTTATGATCGAACAACACCCCTGAATTAAAGAATGGAAAATAAAGCCACGGCAGACCCAAGTCCTCGCATGGTCCTGAGCATGAGGGCTCAAGTAGATTTTTAGCTTCATAGCTGACGAAACCGACAGCTCCCCCGGCGAAAGGCGCCGATCCCGGGCTTGGCTCAAAAGCATATTTCTTAAGAATCATCCGCAAAACGTTGAATGGCTCACCCGTAAGCTTGCGAGGCACCGCTCCTGGCCGTGAAATAAAAACGCTCCGCTCACGAGACCAAAAAACCATCTGCGGGTTTGCCACCACCAGGGAATACCGCCCCGACCCGGCGGAAATCCTTGCGCTCTCAAGAAGCACCGCGGGTTTTTTTTGGGCCATCGCCCGATACACAACCAGCGGGTCAACCGGGACATCTATTTTATAAAAATAAGAGGCTTTCTTGGCATTCATTCATTAATCGAGGTAGGAGATCTTTTGTTTCTTCAGACGGATCTGGAGCTTGAGTTCCTGGATCTCTTCGGACAACGGGCGGATCTTTTCGCTAAGCATCAGAACACGCTCTTCCCATTTCTTCTGTTCCTGCGTCGAAAACGTTATTCCCTTGGACTCTCGGAGCACCTTTTGCACGTCAACCAGTGTTCTTTGATATCCCTCAAGCTCTGTCTGCTTGGCCTCGATCTCTGCTTCGGCGGAAGTGATCTGATTCCTGAGCTTGCCACGGTTGGCATCGATGGACAAATTATATTGATCAATCTTCAGATTTTGCGCTTTAGCATACGCATCATATTCGGCGCGGAGTTTTTCCGCCCTGGCGTCAACGATCCTTTTTTTATCCAATAGATCCTGCTTGATCGCCCCGATCTGCCCGCGCGCCTGATTCTTTTGGACGATCATACCCTTAAAATACGGATCTTCCTTAACCAATCTCTGAAGCTCTTCGGGGCCCTGGTTCCATTGGCATCCGCTGTTAACAAAAGCTAACAGCGCCACCGCTAAAAAAAAATTTCTCATAGGAGTGACTATAACATAAAATCTGCGCAGACCACAACCCGCTAACCGAACAGAATCAGGCATTATCCTCTTCCCCCGCCAAAAGCAAAAAAGAGGCGGGAGTCTCCTCCCGCCTCAATACTAAACCCGCTTTTTATTTCTTGGTCGTTTTAAAACTGTCAATAAGCTGGCCGACATATTTGGCCGCCATCTCTTTGCAACCAAGCCCGATCGCCAGACCGACACCCAACGCTAGCGCTGCCAAAACCGCCTTGATGACAAGCTCAATGATTGAGGTGTCAATCTTAAGCTGCTTCAATGCTTCGAAGATAGCCAGCACCACAACGATCACTTGGGTGAATTGCGCCAGTGTGCGTGCTTGCGCGACTCCCGCGTTCGCGGCCGCTGTTCGCACTGCATTCGCAATAATACTTGCGAAGAAAATTCCCAACACTAAAATAAAAACGCTGGCAATCACATTAGGAACATACAGGATGACCTGGTTCAATAACTCCGCCGCCACCGTCAACTGCAACGCATTCACAGAGGTCAAAATAACCACCAGCATCAAAAGCCAATAGATCAGAATGCCGATGATCTCGGAGAGAGTATAATTGATATCACCCTTGGAAAGGATGTTTGCAATACCGATCTTTTCGCTGACCGTATCAAGTCGGGCGAGTTTTAAAAAACGTGTAACCACTTTTTGAGCAAACACCGCCACCAACCAACCGAATACTAAAATCAAAAGTACACTGACAAATGTCGGAACGAAACCCAACACACGCGTCCACATTGCCTCAACAGGTTGCATTATTGTTGTCTCCCAGTCCACAGGCACCTCCCATCGTTAAACTTTACTAACATAGGTTAAATATCCAATAGTAATTATTAATGTTACTTAAATTACGGTTTCCCGTCAATCAATTATAATTTGACCAACATTATATTAATCGACTTAAAATTTACTATTTTAACTCTTTTTTAGCGAGAATCTTCATGTGAGCATCCACCTGATAAATAAATGGTACCCCCGTCGCTAAGTTCAACTCAAGAACCTGCTCTTTGCTAAGTTTTTCAATCTCCATGACGATGGAACGGAGACTATTACCATGAGCGGCCACAATGACATTCTTGCCCGCTTTTAGATCAGCCACCACATATTTTTCAAAATATGGCAGTGTCCGCGCAGCGGTATCCTTAAGACTTTCCCCATTAGGGGGCGCGATATCATATGAACGGCGCCAAATCTTAACCTGAGCATCGCCAAACTTCAGAGCCGTCTCAGCCTTGTTGAGCCCCTGAAGGTCGCCATAATGCCTTTCGTTGAGCGCCTTATCCCGATGCACCGGAATATTGACCTGCATGATAGCCTCAAGAATCAGCTTTAGCGTATTTTGCGCGCGTTGGAGATCCGAGGTATAAGCAACATCAAAACGAATATTTTCATTCTTTAGACGCTGACCCGCCGCACAGGCTTCTTCAGTGCCCTTTGGGCTAAGCGGCACATCCACCCACCCTGTAAACCGGTTTTCCAGATTCCACTGAGATTCGCCGTGTCGAACTAAAACTAAAACTGACATGTTGCCTCCTGATTTTGTTTGTTATTAAATACAAAAAAGGAGTCTTGCCAAAAAGCGCAAGACTCCTCTTGAATACAGATCAAACCGTTAGTTCAGCTCCTGCGTCTGCCGAATAGGTTCAAAAGCAAAATGAACAGGTTGATCAGCGCGATATAAAGCGTCAAAGCACCGACCACGTCCATCTTCTCCCGCAGTTCCGGATGCTCGAACCCCGCCGCGTACATTGCCTTGAGCTGTTTAGTCTGATACGCAATCAGAACCACGAAAATGGCAATCCCCGCGTACGTAATGATCCAGGTAATCGCGCTATTGTGCAGGAAAAAATTGACTACGCTGGCCAGGATCAGTCCGATGATCCCCATCATACAAAGTTGGCCCATCGAAGTAAGATCCTTTTTTGTCGTCTGTCCATACAGACTGAAAAGAAGAAAAGTTCCTGAAGCGATCGCAAACGTGCTAATTACCGATGCGCCCGTATATACCAAAAGAATGATCGCGAACAACGGCCCGTTGAGGATCGAGTACACCGCAAAAATTGACCGGGCCATCGTCACGCTTATCGACATAAGACTGCGATTGATCCAGATCACCAGCGCAAGCTGCACCATTGCAATGCCGAAATAGGCCCAGGAATTGACTACGGCCTTGAGCAACGAAGGCTGAGACAGTACACCAAACGCTGAAACAGCCGACAGAAAAAGCCCCAACGACATCCACAGGTAAACTTTGGCTAGAAAATTGGATTCGGCTACCTGCACTCCCGAACCGCTGGTCATTTTATTATAGTCCATGGTTTTTTTCTCCTTGAAAATTTTTGTTATTCGATGGGAATCTTGATCCGTGTGCCCCTCTTGGGACGATCCGGATTGGCGATCACATCTTTATTGAACTCATAAATACGCTTCCATTGGAGACCGTCGCCGTACTCTTTCTTGGCGATCGCCCAAAGTGTATCCCCTTTTTGGATCACATATTCTTTGACATCCACTTTGATGGAACCTTCAATGCTTTTTTCTTCCTGAACTACCTTGGGAGCGCTGTCGGTAGCCTCGCCAAAAGCCCCTGCCTTGTCGGCGGGGATCATGACCTCTTCGACTTCTGCGATCATAAACTGCGCGTTGCGATCCTTCTGCATTCCCACTAAATCGTTCTTGGGGGCCAGCGCATCCATCTTACCGCGGCTCAATATCTTAATGCGCTGTTGAGGAAGACCTTTGGACACCAAATATTCGCTGACTTTTTGGGCGCGATTTTCGCCAAGCTTCATGTTGTATTGTTCCGAACCACGCGTATCCGCGTTGCCGGTGATCAAAATATCGGCTTCAGGATTACGCTCCAGGGTCCCAAGCGCCTGATTCAACGCCTCGGCCGCGTCGTCGCGGATATCCGATTTATCATAATCGAAGTAAACCCGGACGTTCTTGAGTATTTTTTTGATAATCAATGAAGACTTCATCGGTCCAGCGTCACTCTTATAATCAAAAATAACTTTGCGGACATAAATCCAGCCCTGGTTGCCCCACGGACGCACCACCCCGGGAGTATCGGGCCACCACCAATAACCGCTACGATTCTCATCCTTGACCGGCCCGGGCTTAGCGTCGCTGGGCCACCAAGAGAAACGATGCGCTATCTCTTCATCCTGAGGTGTTTGCACCTTGGGAAAATTGACATTCGCGGGAGTAGTTTCAGTCTGTGGGTCTTGTCTCAGCGCGCTCGAGCCGTCCTGGGCCTCGCTGGCAAAGCTGGTTGTGAGCGCCGGGAAAGCCGCTCCGGCGATAAAAAAGAAAACGGCCAAATAGAACGGCTTAAAAAAATTCTTCATGGCAACACCTTTTGGTTCAAAACGGGTCAATGGTTGTCATCCGACTGAACTAGTTCATTAGCTTACTAAATGACCTCCGAATCGTCAAGTTAATGCGGGGAAACTCAAGCGCCCTCAAGGGCATTGCGGAAGCGCGTTGAGACAATCTACCAATTCCCGCAGACGACTGTAGCTTACGCGGTCAAAATAAAAAACAAGCCTCTCGAGCGCCGGATCCTGATTGTCGTCCTCGGTGATATCCGCCAGTCTCTCGATACAACCTTTGGTGCATATATCCTTGAATTGGCTGGAAATGACCTTGAGCTCCTGATCCGAAACGGGTCTATTAAGGCGTACCAGATATTTGTCCCTCAAAAATCTGGAAGAATCATAATTTTTATAAAAATTAAACAATTCATCGGTGGCTGATGCATTGTCCTGAAAATGACGGAAAAGGCTCATGTCGTGCGCCGAGATAAGCTCCTCATCCAGCAGGTTCTTTCGAATAAGCTTGATCAGCGATTTCCAGTAATCGCTTCCGGGCGCGTCGACCATCACCAGCGGTCGCGGCTTCGCCTTTCCGGTTTGAACCAGCGTGAATGATTCAAAGCCCTCATCGAATGTGCCAAAACCGCCGGGGAAAAGAACCGTCGCCTCCGATTCCTTGAGAAACATCAGCTTGCGCGTGAAAAAATACTTGAAGTTGACGAGCTTCATATTTCCGCGAATAATCCAGTTGGGCTGTTGCTCGAACGGCAGCATAATGTTAAGTCCAAAACTGTGTTCGGCGCCCGCCCCCACCATGACAGCCTCCATAATACCGCTGGCGCCGCCGGTAATGACCATCCACCCTTTCTTGACCAACATCCGGCCGAACGCCTCGGCCATCTTGTAGTTGGGGTGATTGGGTTTGGTGCGCGCCGACCCAAACACGGCGGCTTTGGGTATATTGCGGTAAGGCTTGAATATCTTGATCGCGTAGCGAAGTTCCCTGAAAGCGGTGTTGAGAAGACGTATCTCCAGTGTGTCCAGGTTCTCACTGCGCAGTTGGGCAATGTTGATAAGCATCTCGCGAAATATCTCATCGTCGGAGCTGGGAGGAAAATCATTGCCCAGCAGAGACGTAATGTCTTTTTTAAAGAGTGCAAGGTCTTTTTCGGTTATCTTCAAAATTGTATCCCTTTCAAAAAATCCGGCGCTTCGGAAACATACTCTATCATCTCCTTGGTGTCCGGGTGCGTGAAGCCCAGGCTCTCGGCATGCAGCGCCAGACGCGGCAGCTTAAGACTGCGAAGCATTTCTTCGTCAAGACCACCGACAACATATTTTTGAAAAAAACGAAGATCGATGTAGATCTTATCTCCGACAATCGGGTTGCCCAAAATTGCCAGATGCGCTCTGAGCTGATGCGTGCGGCCGGTCAAAGGCTCCAGTTCCATATAGGAGTAGACACCCTTCTCGGCGCCGATGTTTTCGTGTGTGGAAAGCAACCGGTAACGTGTCGCGGCTTCCTCCCCGTCAACCTCGTCAGCAATGCGCACCGTCTGAAAACCGGAACTGGCGTCATGACCCAACCGGGCCGTGATCATGCCCTCGTCCCGCGCCGGACGGCCGAAAACCAGCGCCTTGTACCTCTTTTTCACGCGCGAGGCCAAAAACTCCTTGCCGATGAAACGCGCGGCCTCATAAGTCTTGGCAGCCAGAATAACTCCGCTCGTCTCCGCGTCCAGACGGTGCGTGAAGCGAACCTTCGCCGACGACCAGCGCGGATCTTTTTTCAACAGTGAATGCAGATTTTTTTCAAAATATGATCCCACCGGATGCACGGCCAGTGGAGCGGGTTTGTCAATAACAAGGATTGAATTATCCTCGTGAATCACACGGTAGGCGGTATCGATATAGAAATCAGCCGCCTTTACCCTTTCCCTGGGGTACGAAGGAAGGACGGATGTAGGCAAATTATTTTGTGGCCAGGACGTAGGCAAAAATCAGCGGCGCCACGATCGTGGCGTCGGACTCAATAATAAAACGGGGTGTACTACAATCCAGCTTTCCCCAGGTGATCTTCTCATTGGGCACCGCACCGCTATAGGACCCATAAGAGGTCGTGCTGTCGGAGATCTGGCAGAAATATCCCCAGAGCCGCACTTTTTCCTTCAAGTCCTGCTCTATCAGCGGCACCACACAGATCGGAAAATCCCCCGCGATGCCGCCGGCGATCTGAAAAAATCCAACAGATTTTGACTGGGTATTCTCTCGATACCAATCGATCAGGTGAGCCATCAGTTCCAGGCCCGACTTTACCACTTGGTAGTTAGACACTTCTTTGCGAATCACATTGGCGACAAAAATATTACCCAGAGTCGAATCCTCCCATCCTGGCGTAAAAATTGGAATGTTCTTCTGGCAAGCGGCCAGAAGCCAGGAGTCTTTAGGATCAATCTGGTAATGCTCCTCGATCGCGCCGCTACGAAGAAGCTGATACATGTATTCATAGGGGAAATAACGCTTTTTTTCGTGGTCGGCCTTCTTCCAAAACTTCAGCACTTGACGTTCGATGCGGCGCATCGCCTCTTCTTCGGGAATGCAGGTATCGGTAACGCGGTTCAAGCCACTCTCACGAAGTTCGACTTCTTCTTCGGCGGTGAGATTGCGGTAATTAGGCACACGCTTGTAGTGGTCATGCGCGACCAGGTTGAATACATCTTCTTCAAGATTGGCGCCTGTGCAGGTGATCGCGTGGACCTTATCCTGACGGATCATCTCGGCCAGCGTGATACCCAACTCCGCGGTACTCATCGCGCCGCCGAGCGTGACCATCATCTTGTTGCCCTTACGCAG
>CAZAPB010000064.1:7547-8674 GCA_964486835.1 uncultured Planctomycetia bacterium | reverse complement strand
AGGCCAGGCCACCACTCCGATTAAAAGCGCGCTTGGGTATCATATTTTTAGAGTCACTGAAAAGCAGGCCGCCGCCGCCAGACCCATGGCCGATGTACGAAGCGATATTCAGGACTCTATTTTCAAGGAAAAGGTCAAAAAGAAACTCGATAGTTTCATCGCGGGTCTTCGCAAGAACGCTTATATCTCTATCCGTTCATGACCTCTGGGGGTTATGCCGATAAAATTGCTGTGACTTTGGGAGATCCCGGCGGTATCGGGCCTGAGGTAGCGCTTAAAGCGTTTGGCCGTCTTCCGGTTCGCCAGCAAAACCAAATTCTTTTTTTGGGCCCCGCCAGTCTCTATTTAAGTTTGGCGAAGAAACTGCGTTTGCGACTGAATCCTTGTTGTTTTTTTATCGGCCCTTCCTCACTACCCATCATCTACGGACGCTCGGTCTCCAGTCAGACAAGATTGGCGGTTACTTCCATCGATTTAGCGGTGAATCTAGCCATGAATAATAAAGTCAGCGCGATCGTCACCGCCCCCATCAATAAGGCCGGTCTTAGAGAGGCTGGTTTTTCGATGCCGGGACACACGGAGTATCTTGCGGAACTCTCAGGGACCAAAAAATATGACATGATGCTGGTAGGCGGACCGCTTCGCACGGTTTTGGTGACGCGTCATGTGGCAATCAAGGATGTCGCGCGAAAGATCCGGCGCGCGCGTGTGGAAGAAGCGATTGTTCTGGCAGATCAGGAATTGAGGCGGTCCTTTGGCATGAATAAGCCCCGCTTGGTAGTCTGCGGCCTCAATCCTCATGCAGGGGAGAAGGGCGCGTTCGGCCGCGAGGAGATTCTTCAGATAGCGCCGGCGGTTGTTTCAGCGCGGCGAAAAATTAGAGGGACTGTTGTCGGGCCGCTTTCTCCCGACGCCTTGTTTTGTGACGCTTACAGCGGTAAATATGACGCGGAGATTTGCATGTATCACGACCAGGGGCTGATTCCACTCAAGATGATTTCCCGAGGCCATGGGGTCAATGTGACGCTCGGCTTGCCGTTTGTGCGCACTTCCCCGGATCATGGCACGGCTTATGATATTGCGGACAAGTTCAGGGCGGACCCCGGCTCGATGCTGGAGGCGATACA
>CAZAPB010000064.1:0-7537 GCA_964486835.1 uncultured Planctomycetia bacterium | reverse complement strand
ACACCTGGCTTTTGAGATCTCAAAAAACCGCCGGGCTTATGACAGGGC
The DNA here is from genome assembly GCA_964486835.1 of uncultured Planctomycetia bacterium. Classification (GTDB taxonomy): domain Bacteria; phylum Omnitrophota; class Gorgyraeia; order 2-02-FULL-51-18; family 2-02-FULL-51-18; genus CAMDWQ01. Next base: position 7,489 of record CAZAPB010000064.1, on the reverse strand, counting down.
TTAAAGAAGAATCGCAACTTCTTTTGAGGCAGTTACAGGCCTCGGCGCGTAAAAAGCTAGGCCAGAATTTCATGGTAGATGAGAATGCGCTTCGGTTTATCGCGCGCTCGCTTGAAGTGCAGGACGGGGAGACCGTAATTGAGATAGGCCCGGGCCTGGGATTTCTTACGCGCTATCTTTTGGAACGCGGCGTTGCCGTGACAGCGATCGAAAAGGATCCTGTTTATGTCGAATTTTTATCGAAGTTCTTCGCCGGTTACCGTTTTGCCGTGGAAAAAGCGGATGTGCTCAAAACTGACCTGGGCCGGCTGTCTGCCGGCGGCAGGGTCAAGGTTTTTGGAAATATTCCTTATCATATCACCAGCCCCATCCTGGAATGGCTGATCACGGGCCGTCGGTTTGTTTCTGAAGCTGTGCTTACCGTTCAATGGGAAGTGGCCGAGCGTTTGAAAGCAGTTCCCGGGACTAAGGACTGGGGCTGTCTGTCTATTTTTTTACAGTATTACGCGCAGGTCAAAACGCTCAAGAAATTGAGCCCCTCGGTATTCTCACCGGAACCGAAAGTCGATTCGGCAGTCATTCATATTTCTTTTCTTGGAACGCCCGATTGCCAAGCCGCGGATGAAGATCTTTTTTTTCATCTTGTCAGGCGCGCTTTTCAGAAGCGGCGCAAAACCCTTCTTAACGCGCTGGCGCAAGGAGACGAAGGACTTTATTCGAAAAAGATCCTCGCCGGCCTCTTGAAAGAGGTAGACATCGATCCGGTCCGGCGTCCCGAGACGCTCAGTCTTGAGGATTGGGCCCGTTTGTCGGGCAGGATCGGCTCCTCTGGACAGGGACTGGCGGATTTATAAAACAGGCGTCTGTCCGTACGGATTTGGGCGCGCATAAGCGAAAGGTGGTTGAGCTCGTATGAAAAAATACTTCACTCTTTTTCAGTATTTCTTCACGTTGTTGATGTATTTTCTGGGTGCTCTGCTTTTGGCGGGCGCTCTTTTCTTTCCTGTGGCGTTGACCCTGTTTTTATGGCAAAAGACGCAGACAGCGCCGCAGGCGTTAAGAATATTGGCGCTTTGTTCGGGTTTTGGTTTTGGCTATTTCTTGTTTGGCCTATGTTTGGCGGCTGAAACTGTAGTTTTGAGGTTTGCGTTGAATTTGAAATTAAAAGAAGGCGAATATCCATTTTTTTCAAGTGAGGCAATCAAATGGGCCGTAGTCAACGCCATGATGCTCATCGTCAACTATACGTTCATGGATTTTATGAAGCTAACCCCGCTTTTGCCGCTTTATTATCAATTGATGGGCGCTAAAGTAGGTCGGCGAGTGCAGATCAATACCAAAAGTTTGGCTGACGTGTCGCTTATCGAGATAGGAGATGATTCAGTGGTAGGCGGGGATGTTGTGCTGATCGGGCATCTGGCGGAACACGGGAAGCTGAAGTTGAAAAGGACGGTTATCGGAAAAAAAGTCACGATAGGATTGGGCGCGGTAATCATGCCCGGCGTCGGCATCGGAGATCGCGCGCTTATCGCGGCGAGAGCCGTGTTGCCAAAAAACACCCAAGTTCCCGAAAACACGCTCTTTGCCGGTATGCCGGCCAAATATGTACGCCACCTCAATCAAATAGCACCAGAAGAGCGCTAGATAAAATAATTACGAATGCCGCACGACTCTATACACTCTATCCGCAAAATGATATAGTATCGCGATTATGGAAGCCTATCACGCTCTATGGACGTTTCCGGCGATTATTTTAGCCGCCATTCTGATTGCCTGGGCCGCTGAATGCGGACAGTTCTATATTTCTCAAGGGCTTGCTCTGGCTGTCTTGGCATGGGTGCAGACACTGCCCGAATTTGCGGTCGAAGCCGTCATTGCCATGGAAGCGGCCAAAAATCCCGCGCAGATGCATTTGATCACCGCCAATTTTACTGGTTCGTTGAGGCTTTTTGTAGGTCTGGGCTGGCCCATGGTGTACTTTGTCGCAGCTTTCTTTAGAAAGAAAAAGCACGGCAGGGGTTCGTCTAATGTCATCCATATGGAGGATGAACATTCAATCACCGTGCTTTCGCTTCTGCCGGCGCTGGTGTATTTTCTCTGGATCTATTACAAAGCCACGTTGACGATCTGGGATGGTTTGGTTCTGGCTATGATCTATTTTATCTACCTTTATCTTTTGTCGCTGATGCCGCCCCAACAGGAAGAAGGCTTAGAGGACTTGGGCCGTATTCCGCGGTGGGTAATGAAGCTAGGCAAGCCGCGCAGTTATTTTGGTATTTTCGCGTTTCTGCTTGTGGGAGCGTTGATCCTCTGGTACGGCGCTCATCCGTTCCTTAAATCCATGCTGGCCATAGCGGTATCGCTGGGCATGTCACAATTTGTTTTTGTGCAGTGGGTGGCGCCTTTCTTGAGCGAATTTCCGGAGAAGCTTTCGGCTTTCCACTGGGCCCGCAAGGTTTCCAAGGCGCCGATGGCGTTGGCCAATTTTGTATCATCTTCGATCAATCAGTGGACTATTCTAGTGGCGACGATTCCGTTTATTTACGCCTACGGCACGCATTCTTTGTCGCCGGTCACGTTTGATCATCACCAAAAAGTTGAAATCCTGTTGACTATCATTCAGTCATACCTTGGTTTTTTATTTTTGGCGAGTATGGATTTCGACTGGTTTGAGGCGGTAGCCCTTTTTGTGCTATGGGCTGTGCAGTTGGTGATCCCCGGAGTACGTGAAGAGATTATCTATGTCTACGCAGGGTGGGCGGGGATAGAAACGTTCAAATTGGCTCTCAACATCCGTAAGAGGAACGCGTTCACTGTCTTCGGAAAACTCGCGAAAGAACGCTTGTTTCGCAGAAATTAGGCAGGGATCCCGATGTTTGGCGCAATCCAGAAGACTCTGCGCAACCTGTTGGTCCTGACAGGCCTTTTCTTCTTTTTTATATTTGCTTACAAATTCGTTTTTGAGTATCTGACCCTTCGCAATATCGTCCACAATCTGAAAGCGGAATCGCGAATCGCCGAAGTGCTGGTCACCGAGTCCAAGCTCGATGAATATACCCGCAAATATACAACCACGATCAAGTTTCTTGAATACGACGTCAAGGGCAAGCCCCTGAAGCCCAAGTATTTCACGTTCAAGGGTAATTTGATTCAGTTTCAGACACTGGTGGTGCGTTTTGACGATAAATATGTGGAGCAGGGGAACCGGTTAAAGGGGAAGAGTATTTATCTATTTTTGAAAGCCTTTGTGTTGGACGGCAAAGAGACACAAGAAATGATCATCACGCCGGCCCATCAGATCCCCGAAGGCTACCGAGTGGGAAATCCGCCGAATTATTTTGAAAAAGAGGTGTGGACGCGTTTTTGGAAATATGCCCTGGATCCCAAGGAACGCGCTCAATTAGGCATTAAGAACGCGCAGATCGAGGCGCCTGGGTCCGTGTTCGTCCCGGGGACTATTTACACCCTGATTATTGAACACCGCGGAGGGATACGCATTGATACCAGGCCTATCCCCGACATTTTAAAAAATTAGAAAGCCTTAGCATGGAAAAAGATTATATTTTTATCAAAAACGCGCGAGAGCATAATCTCCAGGGTTTTGACCTCAAGATCCCTCGCAACGCGATGGTTGTGTTTACAGGTCTGTCCGGTTCGGGCAAGTCCTCCCTTGCTTTCGATACGATCTATGCCGAAGGACAGAGAAGGTATGTTGAAAGTCTATCGGCATACGCCAGGCAGTTCCTCGATCAGATGCAGAAACCCAATGTTGAGTACATTGAAGGCCTCTCGCCCGCAATTAGCATCGAACAGCGTGTAGCCGGTTCCAATCCGCGCTCAACGGTCGGCACAACCACAGAGATCTATGATTATCTGAGACTACTTTTCGCCAAGGTGGGTGTGCCGCACTGCTATGTGTGCGAACGCAAGATCACGCGTCAGAGTTCGCAGGAGATCGTTGAGCAGATCCTGAAAAATCCGGCCCAGACGAAGATCCAGATTCTGGCGCCCATCATTGAGGGCCGGAAAGGCGAGTATCAGCAAATATTCAAGGATATCCAAAAGCAGGGTTTCGTTCGCGTGCGTGTGGACGGTCAGACGCGTGAGATCTCCGAGACTATCCGGCTTGATAAAAAGAAAAAGCACACGATCGAGATCGTGGTCGATAGATTGATCCTTAAGAGCGATATAAAAAAAAGACTGACTGATTCGGTAGAGGCGGCTTTGAAGACTGGCAAAGGCACCATCAAGATCGGTTACGAGGGAGTTAAGAAGGCCGATGACATGTATTCGGAGCTGTTTGCCTGCATTCATTGCGGTCTGAGCTTTCCTCCGACAGAGCCCCGGCTTTTCTCTTTTAACAGTCCGTACGGCGCCTGTCCCGGCTGTGATGGTTTGAGCAATTGCCAGAAGATCGATCCCGAGCTTCTGATCCCGGACAAAACCAAATCGATACGCGGCGGCGCGATCGAGGCGTGGAAAAGAGGCGGCAAATCGTTGATCATCCACTATCGGAGACTTTTGCGCTATCTCTCGGAGCGGCATGGTTTCAGTCTCGAAACTCCGTTCAAGGATTTAAGTAAACGGCACCGGGATATTATTCTTTTCGGCGAGGACGAAGACGGCGGTTCATGGCGATCTTTTGAGGGAGTCATTCCCAATCTTGAGAGGAGATTCAAGGAGACGGAGTCGGAATTCATGAAGGAAGAGATCAACAAGTACATGAGCCTTGAGCCTTGTCAGAAGTGTCACGGGAAGCGTCTAAAGCCCGAGGCGCTGGCGGTGAAGATCGATAATAAAAACATTATGGACATGACCGCGTTTTCTATCGAGCAGGCGGATGCTTTTTTCCGCGGACTAAAATTTTCCGAGAATGAGGAGAAGATTTCGCATCAAATCTTGAAAGAGGTGCGCGCGCGGCTGGGTTTCATGAAGAATGTCGGGCTGGGATATCTTTCTCTGGACCGCATGAGCGGTACGCTTTCCGGAGGCGAAGCGCAGAGAATCCGGTTGGCGTCCCAGATCGGGTCCGGTTTGATCGGCGTGCTCTATGTGCTGGATGAACCCTCGATCGGTCTTCATCAGCGCGATAATGAGAAGCTTTTGGAATCCTTGTTGGCGCTTCGTGATCTGGGCAATACGCTGATTGTTGTCGAACACGATGAGCTCACGATGAAGCGCGCCGATTATCTGGTTGATATGGGCCCCGGCGCGGGCAAACACGGGGGACATATTGTTGCCGCGGGGACTCCGGAGGAGGTCATGGCGAACCCTGATTCATTGACAGGCAAATATTTGACCGGAAAGCTTTCCATTCCAATGCCTCTCAAGCGCCGCGCGGTTAAAAGATCAGAAAAACTTATTATCAAGAAAGCGGCGGCGAATAATTTGAAAAATATTGATGTGGAGATTCCGTTAGGTGTGCTGACCTGCGTGACGGGTGTATCTGGTTCGGGCAAAAGCACGCTTATTGATGAAATACTGTTTAAAGGCCTGTCAAAAGCCATCTATGGGACGAAAACAATGCCCGGTAAACACGAGAAGATCGTCGGCACCGAAAAATTGGACAAGATTATCGAAATAGACCAATCGCCGATAGGCCGTACGCCGCGCTCAAATCCCGCCACCTATACCGGTCTTTTTGGGCCGATCCGCGATATTTTCGCCAAACTTCCCGAATCACGCATGCGCGGCTATGAACCGGGCCGTTTCAGTTTTAATGTCAAAGGCGGGCGCTGTGAGGCATGCGAGGGAGACGGCGTCAAGACCATTGAGATGCATTTTCTGCCCGACGTGTATGTGACCTGCGAGGTCTGCAAAGGAAAGCGTTTTAACGAGCAGACGCTCGAGGTGAAATACAAAGGAAAGTCGATCTATGATGTGCTGGTAATGAGCGTCGAAGAAGCGCTGGATGTTTTTTCCAATGTTCCGGCGGTGAAGTCTAAGCTACAAACACTGCATGATGTGGGTTTAGACTACATTGAACTGGGGCAGGCGGCCACGACACTTTCAGGCGGAGAAGCACAGCGTGTTAAGTTGGCTACTGAACTTTCCAAGCGCGCCACAGGACGGACTTTTTATATTCTGGATGAACCGACCACTGGCCTTCATTTCGCTGATATAGGCCGCCTGCTTAAGGTGCTTCAACAGCTGGTGGATCAGGGCAATAGCGTACTGGTTATCGAGCATAACATGGACGTGATTAAAACAGCGGACCATATTATCGATCTTGGGCCGGAGGGCGGAGACAAGGGGGGAGAACTTGTCGCGATCGGCACTCCTGAAGAAGTAGCCGTCAATTCGCGGTCGTACACGGGGAGATTTCTAAAAGAGGTGCTGGTTTGAAGTCGGCCTGGCCCATTCTAGCGATTACCGGGCTCTTGAATTGTTGGACGGTGTTTGCCGCCGAGCCAACGCCGGATCAACAGGAGTTGTCCGCGATACGGCAGGCCTACAAGGATAAGTTCTATTCGGTTGTAAAAAAAAGCGCTCTCGAATTTGTGACGCAGCACCCCGGTTCGCAGGATTTAAGCGATGTCCGTTTTCTTTTGGGTCGTTCTGAACTGCAGTTGGGTCAGTTTGCCCAAGCTGCCAAGACGCTTGAATCGCTGGCTCGTGACTCCCAGGGAGAGCCCTTGCAGGAAGAGGCCTCCTATTGGGCCGCAGAAACCTATTTCAGAGCCAAGGATTACTCTTCGGCGCTCAAATACTACCAGGAGATTCTCAATAAGTTTCCCACTTCGAAATATTATGTCTATGCCAAATATTCCAATGCCTGGTGTCTTTCTGAAATGGGAAATCATGATGCCGCCATTGACGAGTTCCGCGATGTGGCCGCTGAATTTCCAACCGATCCTCTGGCAGTGGAGGCCCAGTACAAAATCGGCCAGACTTTTTTTGAACAGAAGAACTATGAAGAGGCAATTCGATGTCTTGAGGCATTTGTCCGTGATTTTCCCTTGAGCCCAAAAGTTCCGTCCGCTTACTATCTTACCGGCGAGAGCCGTTTTCAACTGGGCCAATATGGCGCGGCGCTAAAGAAAATCAAAAAAAGTATTGAGACCGGTGACGGCGGTGATTTCCGGCTGGCCGCGATTCACCGGACCGGTTGGTGTTATTTTGAGTTAGGTAAGTATGATGAGGCGCTTAAGAGTTTTTCGCTCGATCCTTCAAGCCAAAAGGATAACCCTATCGAAGAAGCTTTTCTTTATGGAAAAGCGCGTTCGCTGGCCAAGATGGAAAAGTGGACGGAAAGTTTGAAGCTGTTCGACAGGATTCTGGCGGGTTTCCCGGACGCGGAGGCGATGGATCATATCCTTTTCTGGAAAGCGGACACGCTTTATAACATGGGCCGCTATCAAGAGGCGGCAGACTTCTATGAAAATATTCTGTCCCGCTTTCCCTCGACGCGGTTGAACGCAGAGATTGAGTACAATTTGGGCTGGTGCGGTGTGAGGCTGGGGCATCCAGACCAAGCAGTGTTCCATTT
>CAZAPB010000063.1:2861-8869 GCA_964486835.1 uncultured Planctomycetia bacterium | reverse complement strand
GGCCGAGCCGAACGCCGCGATCGCGAGCGACAATGGAAGAAAAATTGCGAGTGCTGACTGGTAAGTCATTTCAATGCCTCCGTTGGTTTGAGTGAGTAATTACTGTTCTCTATCCGCGTGAGAATGCCCCTGGGACTGGGGAGAATGCATCTCTCCATGGTCACCGTGAGGCAGCATCATCGCGATATAGACGGTGCTTAGTAACGTAAAAACAAAAGCCTGGATAGTACAAGTAGCTAACTCAAAAAACAAAAAAGGCGCCTGAAAAGGAATCAAAAAAGACGCGACGCCCATCCCGATAAAGACCGCGACCAGAATATGGCCGCCCATCATATTACAAAAAAGACGGAATGTCAGACTAAAAGGTTTGGCAAATTCACCGATCACGTGGATCGGAAACATAAAAGGCGCTATAACCCAACCCACCACGTCATTGGGAGAACCGGCCATGTGATGCAAGTATCCTCCGATACCCTGCTTGCGAATAGCAATCACCTGCACAGCAAAGAACACAATGATCGCCAAAGCCACCGTCGTTGTGGGCACAGGAAGCGCCACAGGCCCCGACAAAGTAATGGAGTTGGCCGTGTTGGACTTCATCAGCGGAACAAGCCCGATCAGGTTCATTGTCCATATGTATAAAAACAGCGTCCCTAAAAAAGGCGTGTAGGCCCTGCCTTCGGGACCGATAATACTGCAGACAAAATCATTGAGCCATTCAACAACCCCTTCGCAAGCAGACTGAAGTCTGCCCGGAATAAGTGAGCGGTTCTTGGAGGCTCTATAAAAAACAAAACAGAGAATATAAATGACAATAGAGCCAAAAAATACATTTTCCATACTCAAAAGGATCTTAGCCGCCGGTCCCGGAAGCCCTCGGGAGACAAGCCACACGAGATTAGTAGTATGAAGCTCCCCGCCATGCCCTTGGCCGCCGGATTTTTCTCCCTCCTCTCCAGATGAAACTGAGTGCCCGGCAATAACGGCATCTCCGCTTTTCTCTGAAGCAAAAAGCGCCGTGGGGGAAAGCATTAAAAAAACGCCCGCTAAAAAAACTAATGACGCTGTCTTGCCTAAAAAATATTTTTTCATCTTTGCGCCTGGCCTTCCCCGGCAATCGATGCCGCACCCGCGGAAAGATTGTATCTTACCCAGCATAAAATGAACGCCGCCATAAAAATCGTCAGCCCGGTGAGAATACTGTACACCGGGAAAAAACGGGTTTTTAAAATAAAAAAACCCACGACGTACAGCACGGGAAACTTGAGAATGGAAAATAAAAGGATTTTGTCACTCATTCGCTGTTTGGGCTGGAACCCGATCTGAACCAGGGAGAATAAAAAATAAGAGTTCAAAAATATCCAGGCTCCGGCGGTCAGAATGCCCCAGGCAAATATCCACGCGCCGCAAACAGCCCATATCGAGGAGGCGGTCAGAAACAACGTGGCGGCGGTTAGAGCTAGTTTTTTAAAAAAAATGTCTTGTATCAACTTATTTCCAGTCCTGCTTGAATCCTACCAAAGATATCACGGGTTTTTACCGGACGAATCAGGCGTGGTTATACTCTTTATAAGCCGCGCCACTTCACGTCCGGAAGCCATAAAACCAAGACCCACCATAATTATCGTAACCCAAGGGAATATATGCCACTTACGATCGATCCAGCTACCAAAAAAGAATCCAATAACCGGGCCTACTAGAAGAATCAGGGGAACTGTTGTCAGGACACCCACCTGCTTGATCTGATCAAAATAGGTGTCTTTTTCCCCTCGCATAATGCCCCTTAAATAAGCGGTCATTTTAACAGCGGGTGGTTGTTTTTGTCAATGCAATGGTTATTTTAGGGGAACAAAAACGTGGCTAAATTCAGATAGATTTCTTAAAGCGAATGCTTTTGACTAGATGATCAAAATCATTTTCATACTTTGAAAAGTCCTGGACATCTGCCGTGTAGATAACTTCATAAAAGCAATCATTCACTTGTGTAAAAAAAGCCTTTGTTTTGACTGGAACTTCCAAAGGCTTGATCCCTTTATCAAATGTTGGAGGTATTGTATAGGTGGCTATGACAGTTTCGGCATCATATTTTTCAATCTTGGCCCCTAAAGAATCCAAGAAATGAGGGTTCTCATAAAGATGGCTCGTAAAATTACCCCTCAACTGGGCAATATTCTCAAAACGCCCTCCTTTGGCTTTGATGGGAGAGCCCAGCACAACAAAATTAGCCGAGAATGTCTCCGCTGTATTGTTGGGGCCTATAACCAAAGCTTGCGAATAAGCCTGGATCTTTCCTCGGTCCTCAATTATCCGCCACGCGGCCGGGTATTCAAAAGATAATTGCAAATACTCTCTATCGCTCTGGTATGTCTTAATATGAGGATTATTCAAAAAACTTCTCCTGCCTGGTTCCGAATTCCACGATCTTACGGTGATCAGCCCACCGGCTAATACGATTACTATTAAAATTAGGAGAGAGATTTTTTTTTTCATAATCTATTAATTTTGATAAATCTGATAAGAAGCGATTTTTTGCTTTAGATATGCTTCCCCGTTTTTTGCGGCCTGATACCAACTTTCAATTCCTGATTCAAGCGAATTATCTTTAAAAGACGGCCCATATTTATCGCGAATTTTTTCCCAATAATAAGCTTCGTTCCAATAGGCACGAAACTCAATGTCGATAGTGGTCAACGTATGATGTACATTTTTCTGAATGTCACTTCCATCTAGGTATTCTCCAAAATGAACGCCCTCGTGAGCCAATATTACGGCCAATAATTGTGAATCATAATTCATCCAGGCCGGATTGATTTCCATATAAGGCAACGTTGAAGGTGAGCCGGGAAAATCCGGGGCACGAACAAGGTGCCCGTCCTCATCATAGATCCCTGCATAGGTGTAGGGGAAGTGGACCATCTGCGCTATTGTGCCGGAATTAGTGTCTTCAAAATGATCAGCTGGTCCCACCATGATCGAAAGTCCTTTACGAAATATATCATCCGCTATTGAACTCATCTCAGAGCTGGCGAGAATATTATAAACTTCTTTCAATTTACTTATCTGCTCAGGAGTGTTCGCGACATCAGCAGGAACTAAGACGCCATCTAACCGTGTTACAGGCATACCAATATTATCTAACGTATTCGAGTCCGGCCAACCTGTCCACAGATCCGCTCCTCGTGGAATAAAATTAAGTGGTGCATCCCCGATTGAATGTGAATAATAACTGCCTCCCCCACCTTTTATCAATCCTATCCAATTATTAGGCGGACCGCTAACACCGCCAAAGCCAAAACCACCACCGCCAGTGCCGCCTCCTGAATCACCACCAGATCCACCCCCAGAGCCGCCACCACCCGCCGCAGCCTCCATAGGCTTGGTAATAACCCCCTCCGGGCCGGTGGCTATCATCATGGGCATTCCTTCAATCAGAGAACCCAACCGCGTAGCGATGATACGAAAAGTAGATTCGGTGGCATCGACTATTTTGTAGCCAAAATAATGCTCCTGAATGCCCAAACCGAAAAGCTCATTGATCTGGTTGGTGTCTGCGGCGTTCGCATAAGTGCCGGTATTGATCTTCTCCATAATCGCGGCTTTGCGGATCGCCTCGATATTGACCAACGCTTCGGCTTCTTTTATTTTTTCGACAACTTTGGAGTAGAGGGGGATCGCGAGCGCGATAACAATGGCCAGAACAGCCAGCGTAAGCAGAATCTCGATTAAAGTAAATCCCGGCTTAGAAGAAAACCGATCGCGACGTTTTAACCTATTGATTTGACACAGAAGCAATTATTTTCTCCTGTTTTTTGCCGACCACCTCAAGATTATATTTTGCGCTTAATATCTCGGGGTTAAGCTCTATCGCTTTTTCATACGCTTCTTTGGCCTCATTTACCCGGCCAAGGCCCAGATAGCTTGAACCCATATTATTATAAATATCCGCCATGCCCCGCTTGGGGTCCTTCTTCAGAGACGGTTGGAGATCTAACTTCATTGATTCCATAGACTTACTGCCGTCCTGATCTGTCGATGGGAGTACACTCCCGGCCAAACTCAACGCTTTCCTATAGGCATCAATAGACTTAGTATACCGTCTAAGTTTATAAAAAACAATGCCGAGCAAGGTATAAGCATCCGGTTCCGAATGCGTCAAAACAGTCAATTTTCGCAAACACCTCTCGGCGCGCCGGAAATCCTTAACCTTGATATAGACCTGGGAAAGATTGAGTATGACAGTCAAATTGTTTTTTTTGTGTCTTAACGCGTTGGCAAAGGCCGTTATTGCTTCGGGGTGCATCTCAAGATAGGCATAAGCACAGCCCATGTTATTGAAAAGATTGGCGTCGTTTGGCTCGCGCTCAATAGCCTTTTTATATTCAAGCACCGCGCTGTCGTATTTTCTTTTTTTGAAATATTCCTGCGCTTGCTCGAAATGACCGGCGGCCAATCTCGCGTTCTCGATCTCTTCATCGGTGCCAAGCACGATCCATTCAATCTCGCTCTTGGGAACCCGTGCGGAACCATTCCCCATTTCCAGCCGGATCCCCGCTTCTTTATCGTCAACTACCTTGCCGGACATCGTTTGTCCGTTCTTCAAACGAACCACATCGCAATAACACAACCCCGGCGATAGAAGCAAAACAATGAGTGACAGAGAAAAAAGAGGAAAAGCGCGGACAGGGAGATTAGCGAACGGCGATTGGGACAATTTTTTTAGGGGCCTGCAGCTTCTGTAAAGTTACCGTGAGAATACCGTCTTCATAACGAGCGGAGGTATTCTTATCCTGCACGGCAGACGCCAATTCATAGATAGATTCATAGGGTTGTTCAAAGCTCCCCGGATCAACCGCTTTTTTGACGGCCTGAATACGAAGTACCCTTTCATTTTCAACCTGAATGCGAATACTTTCCTTTTTTAGTCCCGGCAGTTCAAGAATGATCTTGATCTCTTTCTCGTTCTCACGAACCGGTCCGTTGTCCGAGAAATTAACGTCATGGCTTATCTTGATCGTGCCAGTCTGTTCATCCCAGGCGGGCACCCCTTCCTCCTTGATTACTTTTTTTACCTCGGAAGTAATCTGGCTGTATTGCTGACTGAGTTCTTTTAATTTTTCCATATAAAGACGGTAATCCTGCCGCGCTTGATCGGTGTTCGCATTTCCAGTAGTGGAGGTATCTTGTGAATTGCCCATCGCCAGCGAAAAAGAGGAAAAAAGGAAAAAGAAGAACACGGAGGATAAGCTCATTTTTTTCATCGGGAACCTCGAAATGCACCGGTCCCAAGGTTCCGGCTTCCGGGTTTGACCAGAGCGATTTTACGTCCAGCGCACAACGGGCAGACTTCCGGCCGATACGTCTTAATATCCATTAATAAAAGAGAGATGAAATCCTGTGAAAAATTCGCTGAACCGCCACTGCGGTCCACGATCGAGGCTACGGCTACGACCTTGGCTCCCTGCCCTTCCACCAGCTCGATCACCTCACGCACTGATTTTCCGGTGGTGATGACATCCTCCACCGCGATCACTTTTTCGCCTTTTTTGACGCTGAACCCCCGCCGCAGAGTGAAGAGTTGATCCTGTCTTTCGGCAAAAATAGAGCGGACCTTGAGCGCGCGAGCCAGTTCATACGAGACGATCATTCCGCCGAGCGCCGGGCCTATCACCGCGTCCACTTTATAAGCGGCGAGTTTTTTGGCCAGTGCGCGGCAAAGTTTTTGAGCGATCCAGGGTTTTTGCAAAACCAGCGCGCACTGCATATAATTGGGGCTGTGAAGACCACTGGAAAGAAGAAAATGGCCGGTCAATAGGGCCTTTTCTTTCTTGAATATCTGAACGATCTCTTTTTGTTCCATAAGCGGTAATTATATCACAAGGCGTGCCAACAACATTGTCTAAAACAACCGGTTAGCTCAAGGAGTCCGAACAAGCCGGCGAATGTCCGCATTCCCAGCGGGTCAGAGCGCCGTTCCGGTCAAAATACAGAAACACCCATGGCTTGTCGAG
>CAZAPB010000063.1:0-2851 GCA_964486835.1 uncultured Planctomycetia bacterium | reverse complement strand
CGAGCATGCGGCCCTTGAGGGAGCGGTAAAGCCACCGCGTACCGTCCCCTTCTGGGCTGGAAGCGGCAGGCAAGCCGTAACGGGCTTGTATCTGCTTGGAAGAGACCCCGGGGCGTATCTTTTTGGCGATAAAGGCCGCCTCTATTTTTTTGAAGACGGCCTCGTTCTCTTTAGCGGCTTGACCGATCTCTTTCTGCGCTTGGGCCTGGTCTTTGAGGGTGCCTATCTCTTCACGATGCTGGAGGACCCCCATGCCACATAAAAAGAAAGCACCAGTTAAAAACAAAACAAACTGGGTGAATCGGCGCATCGCCCCTTGCCTGGTCAGAGCTGACCTAAAGCTTCCTGTAATGACGGCAGAATAGCTTGAAGCTCATCCTTGGTCATGCGTCCCAGCTTAGCGAATCTGGGTTCCCCGTCCGCCGTAAAATTCTCCCGGGAGATCTGAAGCTTTTTGGCTCCATTGTTATAGGAGTACACAGAAACGGTAATCTTGGTCCCTTCGCCTTCCCAGCTTTTGGCGAAAAGTTGTTTGTCTAATGCAGCGTCATAGGGCATAAATTATTCCTTTTTTTAAATGAGTGACTATTTACTTTATCACTTCACAGACTTATATGGGGAGGTTTTTAGAGTCTAAACTTTCCCTGGTCGTTAAAACCTTTTTTATTCAACGCTTTCTGAAACTTGGTTTCCAGTGTCTCTACGGCTTCTTTGAGCGAACCAATGATCTTCTCATATTGTTCAAACGTGAAATCATAATTGCTGCCGGCAAGATTGCCGATCAGCTCAATCTTGACCAAAGCGTTGTTGACCCGGCTGGTCGCCAACCGCTTGAACTTATCCGCCTTGGATTCCTCCGGGCCGCCGGCTATACTCTCGTGATCCTGTGAATCCATTATGCTTTCTCCTTTTTATAAAAAAACCCGGCGGGGGAACCCCGCCGGACAACCAATCGCTTAAATTGCGCATACCGCTCTATCAGCCGTTAGGCCCTCGGCCACGCTGTCTATTTTTTTCCCACTTGCCAAAACCCGGCTTTTTATCCTTCAACGACTCATACTTTGCTTTCTGATTGTCATCAAGGACAGAGGCGACCTCATTCTGCATCTTTTTCTTCGCTGCTTCACGCTCGGCTTTGGACGTCTCAAATATAGCGCGAATTTTAACGGTTTGATCCTCGTTTAACGCCAATTCATTTTTCAAATACTCTATCCTTTTTTCCATGAGATTAACGCCATCTTTTAGCTCATGACTTTTCTCTTCATTCGCAAAACCCGCCGGTCCCGAACAAACAATCACCGCGGCAAGGAACAAAACAAACACTGCTCTATTCAATGAACTCATTTTTCATGTCTCCATTTATAAAACTGCTATTTTTTTTCATGTCGTCTTCTGATCATTAGACGCTCACCCGGCAAAAAAGGTTTAACGCCTTTCACATCATAGTTCCATATCGTTTGATTAGCGCCTCGGCTCTCTAACCCTAACCGCAATACTTATTTATTCCTTCCCCTTAATAATAATTGCCTCCGGATCATGAGCTCATAGTCGGCCCTCTGCCGGTCATTTAACAGAGCCCTAATATCATCATCCACTTTTTTCTTAGAAGCAAATTCCTTGCGATGAGCAGTCTCAAAAATATCTTCAACTTTGACAACCTGCTCTGCACTCAAGGCTAATTCCTCTTTAAGAGTTTTGTATTTACTTCCTGGCTTTCGAACTACCCTTCTTTGGGACAGCATCAACTCGTATTTTGCCTTCTGCCGGTCATTTAACAGCGCCGTGATGTCCTGAATCATTTTTTTGCCGACAGCCAAATTTTCTGTGCTCGCCGCATCATAAATAGCCCGGATCTTAGTAGCTTGTTCGCTATTCAGAGCCAATTCCTCTTTCATGAGCTCCATTCTTTGATCCTTCAAGCTATGCCTTTGGCCTACTTTCATATTATTATTACCTCCGTCAGCGAAAGCTAACGAGCCAAAAAAAATGGTCATTATCACTACAGATGAAACAAAACCAATCTTGCTAAATGAATTCATGCGGCACATCTCCTAGTAGGCGTCGTCAAAAGTGTCTATTCGACCCCCAACACCATCTCAAAAACATGGGCAGTACTGGGCTCGAACCAGTGACCTTCTGAATGTAAATCAGACGCTCTAACCAACTGAGCTAACCGCCCGTAATCTTCTTCGTCTAGCGGTTAGCGAAAGCAGTCGATGCGATAGCATCGGCAACTGTTCGCCTTGCCGCCGAAGGCGGCATGGACGAATCCGCCTTCTTTTTGGCGGAACCTAACCGCCCGAAAATTTATATGTTTGATTCTAAAGAGCTTACAATCTTTTCAAATTCACCGCATTACATCGATAACTTCTATTGTGACATAATTGTAACGCATTTTATCTCTTTTAATGCATTCCTTCCCGCGGCAATGCTTTCTTGCGCTCCAATTTATCCCGCCAATTAAGCAAGCTGATGACTTGTGGCGTATCTATCCAGTACTTCCCTCATCATCTTTTGATACTTGGTGTGATAACGATGAGCTTGCTTCTTAAAAAAAACAATGCTCGATTTTCTTATATGAATGGTAATTCTGACGTTATCCTCTGATTGAACAAGTTCGCCGGGGGGCGGTAAATAGTCAACCACTTTAGTCAGTTTACCTACAGGCATGTTCTTATCAGTCATTTTATTTTTCATGATAGTATTTCCTTCCGCTTCTCCAATATCCCGCTCCGATGATTCGGACCCTATTTCCCCGACAAACAAAGCTTACCGTCATAATCTTATCGCCTACTTTACCGATACAAAACAATCGTTCTTCTGACTTGCTGTGTTTTGAATCTGTAAATAT
>CAZAPB010000062.1:8610-8880 GCA_964486835.1 uncultured Planctomycetia bacterium | reverse complement strand
GTCTGGGGTTCTTACTTCAGGTCAATATACTAATAGCGCTATTAGTTTCCTTATTTCGATTCTTATGATTGCTGTTGTCTGCTATTTTTCCCTGCGGCTGCCTTCGAACAAAAATCCCTTACTTCGGAAAGATTTTGAGGTGCAGAGAATAAACCCGGTTTTAGAGTGGTTCAGGCCGGTGATATTATTACTTTTATTTTTAGGTGGTGGTTCGTATTCATTTTTTACGGGAATAACACAACGAGATAAAATTTTGATTGGGTTGGGATT
>CAZAPB010000062.1:0-8599 GCA_964486835.1 uncultured Planctomycetia bacterium | reverse complement strand
CAAGGGCGGAGGAAAATAAATTTTTTATTTATGAAGTAACAGAGTAGCTCTTACCGATACTAAGTCATTGCTGGGAGCGAAGCGACGAAGCAATCCCATGAAAAAGATATATAGAGATTGCCACGCCCCTGACGGGGCTCGCAATGACTGTTCAGACCGCACAAGAAGCGGAGCAAAAGATCTATTACGTTTTTCAGCATTTGCCACAATGCACACATTGTGGTACATTTAAGGCATGAAGCTATTTGATTGGGATGAGCAAAAGAGCCGGCTTTTAAAGCAGGATCGCGGAGTGTCTTTTGAAGAGGTGATTTTTCACATTCAAAACGGAGATTTGCTGGCAAAGCTCGATCACCCAAACCGCTCTAAATATTCTCATCAGCAAATTTTTGTGGTGAGGATCGGCAATTATGTTTATGCGGTCCCGTTTGTGGAGGATGAGAAGAAATATTTTCTCAAGACCGTAATACCGAGCCGCAAATTGAAAAAAGAGTATTGGAACAAGGAGCCAGACAAGCGATGAAATTAAGTAAAGAAGAAAAGAATATGCTTTCATCCGTTGAAAGGGGCCAGTGGCGCGCGGCGGGAGATAAACGAGATCTGCGTAAGTACGAGGAAGCGGCACGGCGAACCCTTAAAAAGGACGCCAGGCTGAATATCCGGATATCGTCGCACGATCTTGACCTTTTACGCAAAGAAGCTGTGAGCGAGGGTTTGCCCTATCAGACATTTGTCGCTAGCCTGCTTCACAAATACGTTACGGGGCGGTTGGCCGCATAAACACGGGCACCGCATTTGCTGCCCCTGTGATTTTATTTGTGCAGATCTCCGCGCCAGGCGGAGGGCCGGTTGAAGACAACCCGCGCGATACAGGACGATAGTATCCACACCATGACCAGCGACCCCAGAGGATGAAGGAAGGCGAACCACGGGTCTGATTTGACCATTTGGTTGCCGACGAAGCGGATCAAGATGATCCAAAGGCAAAGGGCCAGACTGAGCCAAAAAACGACCGGATGAAAATGTGCGGTCCCCGTTATTTTCATAACTATCTCATAAAAAAATATCCCGAACGGCGTGAGTGACACGAAAGTGAACAAGAATATTTTGTGAAGAAGGGCCGGGACGCTTTTATTGAAAAGATAAGTAAATATCCTGGTCCAGCCTGTTTTGATCTCGCCCAGAGTGCTGTACATGCGGGTCGAGTAAAGGTGGGTACCGTTCAAGAACTGCATGCAAAATCCCGCTGCCCTGACTTTTTTGGCTAGCTCCACATCCTCCACCACCTCGCTCTTTACGGATTCATTGCCGCCGATTTTTTCATAGACCTCTTTTTTGACCAGGATGAACTGCCCATTGGCCAGGATCACGCCGCTTTTAGGGTCATTTACCTTTTGGCTGTTGAACCAGAGCGCCAGGCTTCCCACCGCCAGCGGTTGCACTGTTTTCTCCCAAAAACTATGGGATTCGGTCTCCGGCGCGAGCGTCAGAAAATCGATCTTTTTCGTGATCGCGGTATGCAGCGCCGATGCAAGCGATTCGGGACTATGGGTGGTGTCGGCGTCGGTAAAAAGAAGCCAGTCCCCCGAAGCGGCTTTAGAACCCGCGACCATCGCGTGATTTTTCCCGGTCCAGCCATCCGGGAGTTTTTCAATTCTGACCAAACGGAAGGGAACGGGAGAATTTTTTTTAAAATCCTCAAGTAGATAGGGTGTTTTGTCGCTGGAGCGGTCATCAACGACGATGATCTCGTAATTCTTATAATTCTGGCGGAAAAGATGGGTAAGACAATTGACAATATTTTTTTCCTCATTCTTGGCGGGAACAATGACGGAGATCTTGATATCGGATCGCTGGGGAATGGTGACGATTTGAATGGGAGGATTTTTTTGCGTCAGGGAACGGACCCAAAAAATACGCCGTGTCCACACTGCGAGCAAGAGAATAAGGTAGAAATTGAGAAGCGACGATACGCTGACTTCCATTTAGGAGAGGGAGTAGCCGCCGTCAGCGGTGATGGTCTGGCCGCAAATCCATTCGGAATCAGGCCCCAAAAGAAAACCGATGATCTTGGCAATATCCTCAACGGTGCCCAATCGCCCAGAGGGCGTGCGCGCCAGGTACTGTTTTTTCATTGATTCGAATTCAGGGAACATTTTTAGCGAGTCGGTTTCGACTAGGCCCCCCGAAACGGCGTTGACATGAATCTTGTAGGGAGAAAGTTCCACGGCCAGATAGCGCACGAGGTTCTCCAAAGCCGCTTTTGAGATGCCGATCGCGCCGTAGTTGGGAGTGAAGTGGCGCGCTCCCAGGCTTGATACCGTCAGGATCTTTCCGCCGCGTGTTTTCATCAGAGGCAGAGCGGCTTGAGTCAGGAACAGAAAAGCTTTGGCGTTTACATCCAGCGAGATGTTCCAATCCTTCTCGCGCAATTGATGCACCGGTTTGAAGACCCCAAGCGCGGCGTTGTGAATCATATAGTCCAGCCGGTTGGTGTGGTTTCTGATCTCATCAAAAAAAGAGCCGATGACCTCTAGTTCGCCGATATTGCCTTGGAGCAGAATGACACGCGCGCCTTTTTTTTCCGCGTCGTGACGGGTTTTTTCGGCGGATTCGTCATCGCGCAGATAATTAAGAAAAATAGTGAGGCCTTTTCTGGCTTGGGATAGTACGATCTCGCGTCCGATGCCGCGAGAACCGCCGCTGATGAAGAGAAATTGATCTTGCATGGCATTAATGTAGCACCCAAACAGCACTGGGGCAAGCCCCGCCCGGTGTGATAAAATGTCGGGCATGACCAAACCCATTGGGGATGACAAGGCGGCTAAGGCGAAGCGGGAGCTCAAACGTTTTGAGCGCCACATCATTTTTTTACATTTTCTCTCGCTCAAAGTGCTCGGGCTCTCCCTTTTCCCGATGATCTATTTTTTCTACGTGGTATGGAAGTTCATGAGTATCTATCCGGTATGGCTGAAGATACTGGTCTTCTCGTTCTCCATTCCCTTTGGTTATTTTCTTTTCGGAACGGCGCTCATTTTCTTGTGTGTGCTGACCAAGAATATAATGAGGTTCAAGATCGCACCGGGTCTTTACCACATCCATTCGCGTGAATGCCTGAATTGGCTAGGCTACAGCACAATGATCCTCATCGCCAACAACGCGTTTTTGGACATCTTCCGCCTTTCACCCTATCAGACCCTTTTTTACCGGTTGATGGGTGCCAAGGTTGGGGAGCGGGCCAATATTAACACCGCCGGGCTGGCCGACCTGTCGATGCTTGAAATTGGCGACGATGTGCTGATCGGCGGCGGCGTGGCGTTGATATGCCACGCGTCAGAACGTGGCTTCATCCGTTTGGCGCCGACCAAGATCGGCAACGGAGTTTCCATTGGGATCGGCTCGGTCATCATGCCGGGCGTTGAGATCGGCGACGGCGCTTCGATCGCGCCTTGCAGTCTTGTCCCCAAAGGCACCAAGATCCCTGCCAGAGGCGTATGGGGCGGCAACCCGGTTATTGATCTGCGCGCTGCAAGACGGGAAGCCATAAACCGGGAGTCGTGATAGAATAAACCACTATGAATAACCCAAACAAATCAAAATCTATCCATCGTCTGGAAGAGCGCATGGGTTCCTTGGAACCCGAGTCTCTCCGCTACCAGGTTCTCGACGCCGCCAAGAGCTTTAAAAGCTCCTGGATAGCGCTGGGACAGTATCTATTCACTGTGTACAAGGATAAGCTTTACAAGGATTGGGGCTATCAGACCTTTGAGGCTTATTGTGCCAAAGAGATCGGTATACGCCAGAATACCGCCGTGAAGCTATTAAAGTCTTATTCGTTCCTCGAAAAGGAAGAGCCTGAATATGTGAGTTCCCGCTCCATGGAAGAGAGAAAGCCAGACCGCATTCCCAGCTTTGAGTCTGTCAACGCCCTGCGCTTGGCTCACGAGAATGAGCGTATCAGTGAGGACCAGTATGACGATCTGCGCCAGGATATCCTGGAAGAGGGTAAGGAAGACGCCGAGGTCAAGAAGAAGATCCAGTACATCCTGAAAAGCGGTCCTAAAAAAACGGCGGATGAGGGCCAGGATAAAACTGCCCCGCTAAAAAAACTGACACTTTATCTTAAGAACTACAAGAATGATATTTCGCTACTGCAGATCCCGCCGAAGATCGTCAAAAAGATCGATGAGCTCCTGGAGGTCCTTGAGGACTACCAGAAGTGACGCAGGCCAAGTATTTCACGCCTTCGCAGGCCGACAAAATGCTGCCACTTGTCAAAAAGATCGTCATTGATATTCTGAGGATCGGACAATCGGTCCGCGAAATTTCGGTGAAGACCGAAAAGCCCGAGGACGATCCTGAGATTAACCGCTTGATGGACCAGCTAGATGAGCTTTTTGACGAGCTTGAGGAGCTGGGCTGTTCTTACCGCGACTGGAATTTCTCGGAAGGGATGGTGGATTTTCCCGCTATTATCAAAGGGCGGGAGGTTTTTCTATGTTGGAAAAGCGACGAAGAAAAGGTCGCTTTTTATCACGATCCCGAGTCCGGTTATGGCGGACGCCTCCAAATCCCCAAAGAACTGAGCCAATAAAAAACCCCGCTCGCCGGGTAGGCGAACGGGGTGAATCTTAATCTTCTATTATGACAGGTGCTTGGAAACCAGCTTTGTCATTTCGAACATCGAAACCTGAGCCTTGCCGAAGATCGGCTTGAGGTTGGCGTCGGCGTTGATGTTGCGCCTGTTCTTCTTGTCCTGAAGGCCATTCTTCTTGATGTACTCCCAGAGTTTCTTGACGACCTGGGTACGGGGAATAGGTTTAGAACCGACAACCTTGGAAAGAGCTTCGCTAGGTTGAAGGGGTTTCATGAATGCTGAATTTACTTTTTTTGCCACGTTGTTTCTCCCTTTGTTGAAAATGTTAAAACGTCCAATACCAAATTAGGACTTCATATTTCTATCATAAAGCCCCCCAAAAGAGAAGTATTTTAAAAATCCCCTCAGAGGAGGGTTTTCGGGTGCCGTGCTTCTTGATGGTATGTCCTAAAAAAGATTTTCCGGTTGTCTGTCACGCGTAGGATATAATTTACTCATGATCGGTCTCTATGCACACATCCCTTTTTGCGTCACGAAGTGCCACTATTGTAATTTTGTGGTCACGCCAGGCGCCGCTGTAGCTCAAAAGGACAGGTTCATCGAGCTTTTTGAGAAAGAAGCGCGCTATTATAGCAGGGACTTAAAGCGCAGAAAATTCGATACTCTTTATCTGGGTGGCGGCACGCCTTCCGCGCTGGCGGATGACCAGGTTGAGAAAGTATTCGGTATTTTGCGGCGCAATTTTTGCTTTAAGAAAGGCATCGAGGTCACTTGTGAGGTAAACCCGGGTGATGTCAGCCTGAGAAAGGCACGCCTCTTGCGGACGCTTGGCGTCAACCGCGTCAGTTTGGGAGCACAGACTTTCCATGACCGGACGCTCAAGGAGCTGAACCGGGCCCATGATGCCCAAGGCATCGTTGATTCCTTTACTATCCTGAGAGCGGCCGGCTTCAAAAACATCAGCCTGGATCTTATCCTTTCGCTTCCGGGTCAGTCACTGGAAGATGTGAAAGTCTCGTTGGAGAAGGCGGCGGGGCTTGGGCCTGAGCACGTATCACTCTATGAGCTTGTGATCGAGCAGGGCACAGTATTCGGGCGCAGACATAAAGAGGGCAAGCTATCACTGCCAGAGGAAAATACTCAACTTGAGATGCTTTCGTTCGCGCGCGGTTACTTAACAGAGCACGGATTCAAGCATTATGAGTTACTAAATTATGCCAGGCCAGGTTATGAGTCACGGCACAATATTCTATACTGGGACAACCAGGAGTATCTGGGTCTTGGGCCCGCCGCTTTTTCGTATATAAAGGGAAGACGTTATCGTAATTCTCTCACCGTCAATGAATACACAAAAAAAATGGACTCCGGCGACTGGTCGCCCTCCGAAGAAGAGTTCTTGAGCGATGAAAAAAAAGATATCGAGAGTTTTCTGCTGGCACTCCGGCTCGGCAAGGGTGCTGACGCTAAAAAGTTCAGGAAAGTAACCGAAAAGATGCGAGAATCCATCCGCGATCTTTCTGAAAAAGGTCTTATCCGGCAAAAAGCGGGGCGGATCGCGCTGACCGGTCGCGGACAATTCTTCGCGGAGACTGTTTTTTCTGAATTATCCTCTCCCTGAGGGAGACCCTAACTTGACAACCGATGCGCACATGATATAGTAAAAAAAGTTGATGGTTTCTTTTGTTTGGCATGCCGTTTCCGTCACATTTATCGATGGCGATCACAAGGAGATAAACGATGAGCAATGCCAAGAAGAACGAGCGGTCCCTTGAAGGCTATTATGATTTCTACGGGATTCCCGCCTACATCCTTAAGCAACGCAACGGTGCTTATGCCAGTGGTTTTTTTGATCCGATAGACGGTATTTTCAAAGCCGGAGGTTCCGCCAAAAAGATTCTTTGGGACGGCGTGCGGATGACCGAAAAGCAAGCCAAGAAGTTCATTCGCGAATATTCGCGCTCGATCCCATTGTTTGAAGAGGACGGGATGACTCCCGAGTGGATACTGCTTCCCGATGAAGCGACACTGTTCCTTGCCCAATCAGAAGAAATCCGTGAAGAGGTCAAACCGGGCAACGAGGATTTCCCCGGAAAACAGAAAAAGGGTTAAGATTTTTTAATAAAATGCCGCCTCGCGTTAATGCGCTTGGCGGTATTTTTTTTCATGACACCCGTCCGTAGTTTGCCAAGGAGCATGATTATGTCTTTAGGGCCGGCAGGCTACCCCAACAACGTCAGATTTTTCCTCCCCGCCACTAAAGCGTTGGCAGGCATGCCTGATGGTCATCGAAATGACTGGTGTTGAGAAGCGCCACAGATGAAAACTCATCGATTACCCAATTCTTGAGTTCATCAATGTTATTGTTAATAGTAATAAATAAATAGAATAATTCGCTTATAGATTTTTTTCTGTGCAACCCTTTATATCCGTTAATTTGTCATGTAAACTTCTCTTATTAATATCATTGTATAAGATATATCCTAAGAATCGGGTGAAAATTTCGTATGTTCATTATTCTGTGTAATAAGTCTATATCTATTAAATAACAAGGGGACGGTTTGCAAAATAAAACCCGCCATTATCGCGTCACCCGGATCATTGCTGGGATTCTAGTCCTTGCTTTTTTATCGCAGGATTTAGCGCTGGGGGCATTTGAAGGCCAAATCTCCAAAGTACCCGCCGTCTCGCTTCCACAGGGGATTCGTTTTGATATCCCCGGGTCGATGGGCATTGTGGAAGATTCATTTCAAGCGCCCAAAAACAGCGCGGAAAAAACACTTTTCATTTTGCAGGATGCCCACACTAACGATTCCTGCCAGTCAAGCATCGCCAAGATCCTTGAGTTTATTTTGCCGCGCCAAAAGGTGGATTATGTTTTTCTTGAAGCGGGAACCGGCGACGACTCGCTTTCCTATCTCCGCCAAAAGGCTTCGGCCAAGGCGCGGCGTTTTGTCGCGGACCGCTGGCTAAGGCAGGGGGAGCTAAAGGGCAGCGAATACCTTGATGTGGTCTCTGAAGTGCCGGTCAAGCTCTGGGGCGTGGAGGACAAAAAACTTTATTATGAATCAGTGTCGCTTTATGCGGACATCGTCAAGGATCGCGCTTCTTTCCAGGAATATCTGAGCGGCGTTGATCGGGCCATACGAGCTTTGAAGGCAAGGCTATACAATCCGCTTCTCTTGGCGTATGAGGCGAAGATCGAAGCGTACCGCAAGAAGGAAGTGAGCGCGACCGACTACACGACTTATCTGGCGCAGCAGGCAGTTAATTATGATATTAAGCTAGATAGTTTTCCTCACCTTAAAAAACTTAAAGAGCTCAAAGAAAATGAGTCGCGCATTGATTTTTCCAAGGCAAGCGCTGAGCAAGCGAGATTGCTCGCCTCTATTTCTACGGTGGATGCTAATGAGCTCGTAGAAGCGGCGAGTCAGTTTAAAGCCGTTTCGGCAGTAGGTGGCCCCGATGATAAAGAGGCCCGGCGGAAAGCATTTTATGCCATGCTCGAGGAAGCCGCTTCGCGAAAGCCAAAAGAATATCCCGAAATCCTTAAATTCATCGTCTATCTCAAAAAGGCCGGCTCGATCAATGCTAAGGACCTTTTGAAAGAGATGGAGACGCTGGAGGAGAAGATCTACGGGCTTCTTATTTTCAGCGAGGATGAGCGCAGGCTTTTGGATTGTCAAAAGGGCTATGAAAAGATCCGGAATTTATTCGATCTCAAATTGACACCCGCGGAATACCAGGATTACTGTTCCAAACTTGAGCGCTTCAATATCGAATGGATGACCGGTTTCTTGAATCGCAAGATCACCGACCTTCGCCGCTATTATGAGAATTGGAATTACCTCAAGGAGAATTTTGGCCCCTATGTCGCAAAGGCCCAAAGATTCTATGAGCTGACCCGGTTGAGGGATGAGGCCTTCGTCAAGAACGCGGTGGAAAAAATGGAAAAAGAAAATATTTCTTCCGCGGTGTTGATCACCGGCGGCTATCACACTCCGA
>CAZAPB010000061.1:0-9125 GCA_964486835.1 uncultured Planctomycetia bacterium | reverse complement strand
CGACGCCGAGGCGGAAAGCCTGGTCGGCAAATGCCGCGAAAGCCATCAGCGCGAACACAACCGAGATGACAGGCGCCAGCGTATGAAGGAACTTATCGGCGCCTCGCGGCATAAAATCTTCTTTAAGGAACATCTTCACCGCATCGGCCAGCGAGTGAAAAAGACCCAGCTCATTAGGGAGCCAAAATATCCAATTAAGAAAAAAAAGCCATTTGGGGAACACGATCTTGGCGCGGTTGGCGCCCAGCCGATCCTGCATGACCGCGCTCTGCTTGCGCTCGACCCAGGTAAGAATGCCTGCCAAGTTGAGGGCCATCCCCAATACTGCTCCGGCCAAAACAAGTTTGATGAGGATATCGGAGATCATTTTCTGTTCCAGACCAGGCCGTGGCCGCCAAGTTCTTTATAGTTCATGCCTCGGAATGCCTCATTCTCCTTGGCTAAGTCGTCAAAAATATGTTCGGGACGCAAATGTTTAAAAGATAACCCTAAAAGCCCGCCAAGGTTTAGCAATATATCCCAGTCAGCCAGAGTTCCCGCCAATGGTTCAATCGCCTTGCGGATGCGCTGTACTCTTCCTTCGAAATTGGTGAAAGTGCCGTCTTTTTCCGCATAAGTCGCGCCGGGTAGCACGATATCGGCCAGGTCGGAGGTCGCGTTGCGGTTAGTCCCAAGATAAATAATAGTTTTCACTTTTTGGCGTACTGTTTTGAGCGTCTCGGCGCCGTAGATCTTGGCCAGATCATGATTGAAAATAAAAAGACCCTGAAGCTCACCTTTTTTGGCTTTCTCTATGATGGGGGTCATGTCCTGGGCCAACCCAAGCGCCAGGATCACAGAAGCGCCCAAGGTGTTAGGGTTTTTATCCTTTTTGATCAGAAAATCATCCTCATAGCCATCTTGACCGGGGGCGCTAAAAGCGGTCAATTTCCATTTGAGCGTATCCAGAAAAATCCGTTTTATCAAAAAAAGCTCTTCATTAGTGCTTTGAGCGGAAGCGATAAGACCCCAGGCAGACGATGAAGCTTTTTTCAGTGTTGAAGCCGTTTCTTCAAGCAGATGCTTCCAGTCCAAACTATTTGCCGCGGATTTAAACTCTTTAATACGGTTCTGGTCGACGGTCTTATAGCCGTAACGGCCCTCGTCGCAGATCCACCATTTATTGACGGCCTGATTGTCGCGTGGCTTTAGACGCATCACACGTTCGTTTTTCAGATGATAGGGCCGCGATTTTTCGTACTCTACAAAAATATTGCAACCTCGAGAGCAGCCAGGGCACACCGATTCTTGAGAACCCAGATACCAGACACGCATCTTAAAACGGAAATCCTTATCGGTCAGCGCTCCCACGGGACATATATCCGCGACGTTGCCGGAATACTTGTTGTCCAGTTGTTTGCCCGGATATACATCGATCTGGGCATGATCGCCGCGGTTGAAAATCCCAAAATCATGGGTCTTGGTGATCTCATCGCCAAAACGGACACAGCGCGAACACAGAACACAGCGCTCCTGGTCCAGCATGATCGTCGGGCCAATAGAAACAGCCTTCTTCGTCTTTTTAACTTTGGTCTCATTAAACTTCGAATCATGCAGGCCGTATTCCATATAATAATCCTGCAGTTTGCACTCCCCTGCCTGGTCACAAACCGGGCAATCCAGAGGATGGTTTGCGAGCAAAAATTCCAAAACAATCTGCTGAGACTCCTTGGCTTTTGGCGATTTGGTGCTGATCACCATGCCTTCGGTGACGCGCGTGTTGCAAGCAATCGCCGTGCGCGGCATCTTCTCGATCTCAACCTGACAGAGACGGCAGTTGCCGGCTATCGAGAGTCCTGGATGATAGCAATACCGCGGCAGATCGATCTTGGCCTGATCGATCACCTCAATGATCGTGACATTGTCCTGTACCGAATAAGGTTTCCCATCGATCGTAATATTAACCATGTTTAGTGATTGGCAAGCTGGGCCTTGACGGCGGGCTTGTTCCCTTTTTTCTGCAAGATGTAATCCTCAAATTCTTTCCTAAATTTAGTGATATAGCTCAATATCGGCCATGCCGCCGCATCCGCGAATACGCAAATCGTGCGGCCTTCCATATTACGCGCAATGCGTAACAGATCGTCCAAGTCCTTCAATGCTCCCCCACCGTGATAGATACGTTTGACGATTTTATGCGCCCATCCCGCACCTTCCCGGCAAGGCGAACACTGGCCGCAGGATTCATGCGCGAAAAACTTGGTCGCGTAATAAAGCATCTTCACCATGCAAGTCGTCTCGTCCATGACCATGATACCCGCCGAGCCCAGCATCGTGCCGGCGTTACGCAGAGAATCGTAATCCATTTTGATATCGATCTCGGCGGCCGTGAGGATCTTGGCCGAGATGCCTCCCGGAATGACGGCTTTTAATTGACGCCCCCCCAGAATACCCCCGCCGTTTTTATAGATAATCTCTTTCAGGGAAATTCCCATCGGAAGCTCATAAACGCCGGGTTTTTCGACATGCCCCGAGAGACTAAATAAATGAGTCCCTCCGCAACCGGGAATACCCAGCGCGGCGAACCATTCCGCGCCGTTCTTGATGATATGCGGCACACAAGCGATGGTCTCGACATTATTGATGATGGTCGGACATCCAAAAAGACCGACGATGGCCGGAAACGGGGGCTTAAGACGCGGCAGACCGCGGCCGCCCTCCAGCGAATTCAAAAGCGCCGTTTCTTCACCGCAAATATAAGCGCCTGCGCCGCGGTGCACAACCACATCCAAATTAAAACCTGAGCCAAAAATGTTTTTTCCCAGATAATTTTTCGCGTAAGCCTCATCAACAGCCGCCTGCATCTTCTCAAACGGCCGCACGTACTCCCCCCGGATGTAGATATAACATTTGTGCGAATTGATCGCAAAAGAGCTGATCAGTATCCCTTCGATCAGCTGATGCGGATCTCTCTCAAGAATATAACGATCCTTGCAAGTTCCGGGCTCGCCTTCATCGGCATTGATCACAAGATAAACCGGCCTTGAGCTGTTCTTGGGAAGGAATTGCCATTTCTTGCCCGTCGGAAATCCGGCTCCGCCGAGGCCGCGCAGATTGGACGCGGTCACAGCCTGTATCACTTCCTCCGGCTTAGACGAGGCGAATACTTTTTTGGCCGTCTGATAGGCACCCCGCTCTTCGGCGACGGCGATCTTACAGGCGTTGGACGTATTAAAATTGCGCGAGAGGATGGGTTCCATTATTTAAGCCCATCCAATAGTTGATCGACCTTCTTTTCGTCTAGATCCACATGATAATCCTTGTCAACCTGCATCATTGGCGCGTTTTCACAATTGCAAAGACATTCCGCTTCTTCCAGGGAAAAGCGGCCGTCGCTGGTAACACCGCCGTTCTCTATACCCAGTTTTTTTTCGACATGGTCCCGGATCTTTTCCGAGCCGCGCAAGACGCAGCTGGTCGACATACAAAGGCGGATGTGATGACGTCCGACAGGCTTCTGGTGATACATTGAATAAAAAGTCACCACTTCCCTCACGTGCACAGGCGGCACTTCAGACCACTTAGAGACCCACTCGATCACCTCGGGAGTCACGTGACCCACCTTGTCCTGCGCCAGATGCAAGAGCGGCAATACCGCCGCCCGCTTCTCGTCGTACTTCCCTAAAATCTTTTTTGCATCACCATCTAATGTATTTAGCATACGATCCTTATTCTAATACCACTCTGCACTGCGCGGGTGACGCGGAGCCGGGCGCCCATCCCGCCCGGAGTGATCGCGGCCCCGAAGGGGCGGCGTTACACGAGGACGAAATGGGCTGGCACAGCGGCAGGCCCCGCGCAACTCAGTGATCCAATTCCCCACCAATCATATTCACAGATCCAAACGTCGGCACAATATCCGCCAGCATCTCGCCGATCAATAGTTTTGGCAACGCGGCCACGATCGGAAAACACGGAGGACGCACACGCACCCGGTATGGGCGGTCCGTTCCATCACTGACGACATGAAATCCCAACTCGCCATTGGCGCCCTCGACAGCAAAATAAGCCTCACCTTTTGGCGGACGCAGGCCGTGGCCGTGCATCACCAGTTTGAAATGGTTCATAAGGCCTTCGATATTGCCATAGGCGTCTTCTTTAGCCGGCAGCGCAACGCGCTTATCCTCGGAATAAACAACATGATGACTGGCGCCGCCGGTTCCCTCAAGAGTTGGATCAGCCACCACGGTCCTCTCCTGGAAACCCTCAACACGTCCCATCTTAGCCTCATCAACCATCGTCGCCGCGGGCATAACTTTGCCGTCAGGCGAAACCATTACGGGCCCCTTGGGCATCTGCGCGATCGCTTGCTCGACGATACTCAGGCTCTGATGCATCTCTTCCATGCGTACATAATAGCGGTCCAGATTATCGCCATGCTCACCGACCGGAATATCAAATTTTAACCGGTCATAGACCAAATAATTGGCGGCCTTGCGCACATCATAATCAACGCCGGTGGAACGCAAAAACGGCCCGGTGATGCCGTAGGCTACAGCATCTTCCTTGGAGATGACCCCGATATCCTTGAGCCTATCCACAAAAATACGGTTTTTATCAAGCAGCTCGGCAACCTCTTTTAAGACTTTTCTTGTCTCAATAATTGCTTTTAGGGTTTTCTCCTGGAATCCCTCGGGCAGATCCGCCTTAAGCCCCCCCACTCTCGCGTACGAGATTGTCAGGCGCGCGCCAGTCACACTCTCGATCAGCTCATACAAATATTCCCGCGCCTTGATCATATAGAGAAAGACCGTGAACGCGCCCAATTCCATCGCGGAGGCGCCCACGCAAGTCAGATGGTCCGTCACCCTTGAGAGCTCGCTCATGATGACACGAATGTATTTACAGCGCTCAGTGGTATCAATGCCGATCAGCTTTTCCACGGCCAGGCAATAACCGATATTGTTGATTAGAGGGGAGACGTAATTGAGACGGTCCGTGTACGGGATAACATTGTTGTACGGCCCCTGCTCGGACATCTTTTCGAAGGCCCTATGCAGATAACCGATCTCAACATCGGCGCCAATGACGGTTTCCCCTTGGATCTCTGTGACAATGCGCACAATCCCATGCATCGCCGGATGTTGCGGGCCGACATTGAGAAGCATGGACCGGGATTCAATCGGACCGTCTTTGATCAGTACTTGCTTACCCACTTAATAAATTCTTTCTTGGCTTAATACTTAACAGTTTGCAAATAACCCTCAGTCTGCTCAAAAAGTCCTAGCTGCTAGGCCGCGACTTCTCTGTCGCGGCACGCCTCGCGGCGAATCAGATATCGCCGTCGAGGACAGGCGCAGGCCGCAGGGCCGACGAGGCGTAATGTCCGCCACAAAGCGTTGGCGGATCCGTCACAACCATAGCTTTGTGGACAGATCCGCCAATCTATGTGGCGGAGTAATTACGTCGCAGGAGCGCCCGAGGCCTGCAACAACGCAGATAGGGCTTTTTTCAGCAGACTGTTAATTCTATTCGTTAGCGCGGGTGATCTGGCGCATGATCGCCTCTTTCAATCTTGGATCACTGGTGAGTGCTAATGCCTTGACATAATATTCGGCTGACTTCTCCAGGTCCCTGGCCTTTTCATGCGCTATCGCCAGACTCAAACACGCTTTGTAACTTTTTGGATTGATCTGATAAC
This sequence comes from uncultured Planctomycetia bacterium, assembly GCA_964486835.1. Taxonomy (GTDB): domain Bacteria; phylum Omnitrophota; class Gorgyraeia; order 2-02-FULL-51-18; family 2-02-FULL-51-18; genus CAMDWQ01. Next base: position 3,445 of record CAZAPB010000061.1, on the reverse strand, counting down.
TTTTATTGTAATAATCGATCGCTTTGGTATGATTACCCTGCTTGCCATAAATTTCGCCTAAATCATACCATACGACCGCATCGAGAGGATCTATTTTTGAGGCTTTATCCAGATATCCAACAGCCTTGATAAAGTTTTTTTTCGATTCTTCGATGTAGGCAAGATTGCAGTACGCGAACACGGCCTTTTTATCGGCATTGATCGCGCTCTCATACGATTTTACAGCCATATCCATCTGGCCTTTCTGCATGTAGAGATTGCCTAGCGCGATTGCGGCATCCGCCGACTGATGATCGGCCGCCATTCCCCCGCGGAACGCATTAATCGCGGCCTTTTCATCCTCCAGACCCTGGTAAGCATAGCCCAGCGCCACATAGCCGCTAGCTTTTTTGGGGCTCATCTCAACCGCTTTTCGGGCATAGACCCTAGCGTCCTCAAAATTCTTCTTCTCACAATAAGCAATGGAAAGATCCACGTTGATATCGGCGCTTTTCGGATCGATCGCCGCCGCCTTCTTTAGACTCTCAATGGCCCCATCCCAATTGCCGCTTCGGCCGCTGGATATCCCCGCTTCTATGAGTGATGAAGCTCTGCCAATAGAGGTTGGCTGTTGATCCGCCGCCTCGGCAAAAACAGGTTGCATCTTTAACGGGGCCGCTAAAAGCGCCAGCGTAATCGCAAAAATATACATCCGGCGCCGCATCATGATTCCTGGCTGTCTCGTTTTATTCATTACGCCTCAATTCGCCGGGCCAATGATCGGCTGTCTACGATTATACGGGTAATCTTTTCTCAGGGGATGCCCCTGGAATGACTCATACATCAATAATCTCTTAAGATTGGGGTGGCCCTTGAATACGATCCCCATCATGTCCCAGGTCTCGCGCTCAAACCAGTCCGCCGCCGGCCAGAGTGAAGTCACTGAATCGATCTCCGGCTCCAGCTCAGAGACTTGTGCTTTAACAAAAATTCTTTGGTTCCTGGCCAGCGAAAAAAGATTGTAGGTGATCTCAAACCGAATTCCCTTCTCCTCCCAATGCAGATAGTCCACCGCAAACAGGTCCACAAGGAGATTGAAGCTGTGTTCCGGGTCGTTTTTTAACTTTCCCAGCAGGTCTTTGACGCCCTCTTTTTTTATGCGTATCACCTCGTCGCCTTTGTCGGTAAAAGCTTCGGTAACGATATTGGGATATTGCGATCTGATCTTTTGGGCCGACGTTTCCATGCCTTAGATTTCCTGTTTCTGCTTCTGGATCTTGGCCTGCAGTTTGATCAGGCCGTCCAGGACATTCTCGGGACGAGGCGGGCAACCGGGTATATATACATCCACCGGAATAATCGTATCAATTCCCATCACCGTCGAATAATTGTCATAAAAACCTCCCGTGCAAGTACAAACCCCGAACGCCACCACCCACTTAGGCTCGCACATCTGATCAAACACACGCTTAAGCACCGGCGCCATCTTGTGACTGATAGTGCCGACAACAAAAAGAACATCGGATTGGCGAGGAGAAAAACGCGGGAATCCGGCGCCGAAGCGGTCAATATCATAATGCGAACAGGCCGTTGACATATATTCCATGCCGCAACAAGCCGTCACAAAAGGGTACTGAAAAATCGAGAATTTACGCGCCCATCCGATCGCGTCATTAAGCGTAGTGGTCATAAAATTGAACTTATTGGCACTGGGAATTCCCTGGCCCGCTGTCAACGTCTGCTCTTCAGGCACCGCTACTTCTCCCATTCTAGCGCACCCTTTTTCCAAGCATACAAAAATCCTAAAACCAGCACAAAAACAAACGCAAACATCTCGATAATACCAGCCCATTTAAGCTCGCGCAGAATCACTGCCCAAGGAAAAAACCAGACAACTTCAACATCAAAAAGAATAAAAAGCATCGCGATCAGATAAAACTTAATAGAGAAGTGTCCTGTCGGAGCGGACGCCGGTTCCATACCGCACTCAAACGGTTCAGCCTTCACAGCTGTCATTTTATTCTTAGGCCCAAGAAGCGCGTTCAAGATCAATATCAGCGCCGCGATGCCTCCCGCCAATATAAAAGTGACCAAAAGACCTATATACTCACTTCCTTTTTCCATCAAATTTCTCCGCTTAGGAATTTAGGGATGAACTGGCTAAGCGTCTCTTCCAACACAAAAGGTTTTTCCAGGAATACCGTCCGCCCCATCTTGGCCGCATCTTCCCGGGCATCATCAGAAATATCACCGGTCATAAATATAATGGGCAATATCGGCTGTTTCTGCCGAAGTTGGCGTGCAAATTCGATTCCATCCATGTCCGGCATTCGAAGATCGGTGATCACCAGCTGGTAAAGACCTTCGTTCCGCGTAATCTCATAAAGCGCTCTTACCGGACCTGTAAAAAAATCAGCCCAATAACCATAACGCCCCATGATAACCGAAAAAACATTCAGAAGCGCCTTATCATCATCAACAACCGCTATTCGGATGGGTGAGCTGTTTTGATTGTTCATATATTATGGGCCATTATAGGGTTCCCTGATAAACCTGTCAAATGATCGGCCAGTCAAACGACAAAAAAATATCGAGAAACATCATATTGCCCTCAACGAGAGCGGCGCGCATCTGAAAACCCTGGTCAGCCGGCACAATGAAGCTCATTATAAAAAATCCTCCTTCGACGTGCAAATAGCGATTGGTACGGCCGTTTGAACCACTATTACCAATCGGCGCCTCAACACACAACCATAAGGAGAGCAAATAAGGCCCCCCGTCGTCAATTCTGCCTATATTAATTAAAAGTATACATGATAGAATGCTCGCGCAACAACTTAAATCAACTTATAATATATGAGTTAACCTATTAAATTTAAATACGTTATGAATGATATGATTTGATGAAAATTAATAAGATGGCCTAGAAAATCAGTTTGCCCTGAGACGTTTGACTTGAATTCACCTTTTTTGTATACTGTCGCAATAAAACTTCTGGAGCTCGCTTGGAATTACTGCACGATTATTCCTATGTTCTTGGATTTCTCATCATCGGCGTAGGGTTTGTTATTATCACTACACTTATCCCGTTTCTGCTGAGCCCGCGTAGTCGTGGCGAACGCGCCCGGAGTCCTTATGAGAGTGGCGAAGTCCCTATCGGCAATGCCTGGATCCAGTTTGACATCAATTATTATCTTTTTGCCCTGATCTTTATTGCTTTTGACGTTGAAATCGCTTTTCTTTTTCCAATCTTAAGCGTGTATAAGGAAGTTGCCAGTTTTACAGTGCTGTTCGAGGTCAGCCTGTTCCTGGGTATTCTTTCGTTCGCGATCCTGTATGCTTGGAAAAAAGGATTATTTGCATGGAAATAATGGTAGCTTGCCCGCCGAAGGCGGGTCCGCCTACGGCGGAGAAAAAAGGATTATTTGCATGGAAATAATGGTAGCTTGCCCGCCGAAGGCGGGTC
>CAZAPB010000060.1:0-9285 GCA_964486835.1 uncultured Planctomycetia bacterium | reverse complement strand
CCGGAAGCATCGTCGCAATCGTGGCACCGAAAACAGCAGCCATTTGGGTCTCTGTAAAAATCGACATGACAAGCCCCAGCCCGGTACTGCAGATCACGTACAGAAAAGCCCCGATCGTCAACGCCAGAAAGCTCCCCTTTAAAGGAACTTGAAAAATGTAAATAGCCATAATCACCATCGCAAAAAAATTGATCATCGCCAGTCCTATATAAGGAAGCTGCTTTCCCAGAAGAAACTCGAGCTTGGTAACGGGCGTGGTATAAAAATTAGTAATAGTCCCCAACTCTTTTTCGCGGACAACACCCAGTGCCATGAGCATGGCGGGAATCATCATCAACAAAAGCGGGATGATCGCAGGAACCATGGCATAAATGCTTTTATAGTCCTGGTTGTAGCGGTAACGGGTCTCCAGCGGCGAAACAAATGTCGGCGAGTCCAAATCACTAATCGCCGCTTTATGAGAAAGTCCTGACAGAAACTGCTGATGCATGCGGCCCAAATATCCACTGATAGTCTCCGCGCGGGAAGGCATGGCGCCGTCGACCCAGGCCGCAATTTCAACCGGCTGATCCTGTTTGATTTGCCTGCCAAAACCGGGCGGAATTTCAATACCCACGCTTAATTTACCCGAACGCATACGCTGCTCAAAATCAACGTCGTCTATAATCTCGGACTGTTCGATAAAATAGCTGGAACCCGCTATATTTTCAATATACTGGCGGCTTTCAGGCGTGCGATCCCTGTCGAGAACGGCGAATTTTATATCGTTCACATCCTGGTTGATCCCATAGCCCAAAACAAGCATCAGAAGCACCGTCCCCACGAGCGCAAAGGTCAGCCGGATGGGATCCCGAAGAATTTCGAGCATTTCTCGGTAAGCGTATCCAAGACAACGCAAAAGAGGGCCGGCCATTCTGCCTTCTTTTTTTTTTCGGCAGGACTCCGGCCTTGGGCAAGAGCTTTTTTTCATGCGCCTGGCTCGTCCCGGCGCTCTGCGCCTCTTCGAGATAGGAAATAAAAGCGTCTTCGAGGTTTTTGGATCCCCGACTCTTGATGATCCCGGCAGGCTTGTCGCTGGTAAGAACTTTTCCGCCGTGCATCAGTGAAATCCGGTCGCAAAGCATCGCTTCGTTCATAAAATGAGTCGAAACAAAAATCGTGACATTGTCTTTACGTGACAGATCGATCAGAAGTTCCCAAAAGTTGTCTCTTGCGACAGGATCGACTCCCGAGGTCGGTTCATCAAGAATGAGCATCTCCGGGCTGTGGATCATAGCCACCGCCAGTGAGAGGCGCTGACGTGTACCCAAGGGCAGGCGGTCGGCCAGTTCATTTTCATAACTGGCCAGATTAAAGCGACGTATCATTTCCTGAACACGCGGAACCAGTTTGTCCGCCGGCAGATGAAACAGTCTCGCATGAAGGTCCAGGTTTTGACGCACAGTCAGCTCGGTATAAAGAGAAAATGCCTGGGACATGACACCGACACGCTTGCGCGTCTGGAGATCATCGGCTTTGACGGGACGTCCAAACATCTGCGCACTGCCCTCTGTCGCGGGCAAAAGTCCTGTCAGCATTTTCATTGTGGTGGTTTTCCCGCAACCGTTGGAACCCAAAAACCCGAAAATCTCGCCTTGAGCAATTTTGAAACTCACGTGATCAACCGCGGTAAAAGCGCCGAACCTCTGCGTCAGTCCCGTAGCCTCGATGGCCGGGAGCGCATCCGCGCGGAAAGTCTGAGGCGGGACCGTCAGCGTCTTATGCCCGGTCCTTTTTTCTTCGGGCAGAAGCCGGATAAACGCGGCATCCAGATTGTCAGTCTGAGTCTTGGACATAAGCTCCGCAGGCGTGCCCGTGGCGAGAATTTTTCCCTCGTCCATGGCGACCAGCCAGTCAAACGACTGCGCCTCGTCCATATAGGCGGTGGAGATCAAGACTCCCATCCCGGCCCTGCGTTCGCGGATACGGTCCACAAGCCCCCAGAACTGGCGGCGGGAAAGTGGGTCCACGCCGGTCGTCGGCTCATCGAGGATCAATAAATCGGGATCGTGGATCAGCGCACAGCAGAGGCCTAGTTTTTGTTTCATACCGCCCGAAAGTTTTCCGGCGGGACGGTCCCTGAAATCAACCAGATGCGTGCTTTCCAAAAGCTCCGCAATGCGACTTTCACGCTCCGCGCGCTGTTGCCCGAAAAGGCGGGCAAAAAAATCGATGTTCTCAAACACCGACAAGCTCATGTAAAGATTTTTTCCCAGACCCTGGGGCATATAGGCGACTCGGGAATAGACCGCTTTGCGATGACTGGCATCGCTCATGCTTCCGCCAAAGACTTCTATTTTACCTTTTTGGATTTTACGCGATCCCGAGACAAGCGACATGAGGCTGGATTTGCCGACACCATCCGGACCGATCAGGCCGACCCTGCAATTACCTGGAATATCCAGATCGATCGAATGCAACGCGACGCGTTTGCCGTACTTCTGCTCGATGCCCGAGATGCGGACGATCGCCCGGCCGGAATCCGTCATTGCGCTTGTTTTAGTTTAAGATAGTCCGGCCATTCGTGTTTGGAATCAAGACGGACATAAGCCACACCGGGAAGGCCGGATTTGACCTGCTCGATATGTTTTTTTAATAGTTCTGGATTGATGCTGACTTTGACCTTGAACATCAGCTTTTCGCGCTCAGTGCGCGTCTCGACATCTTTGGGGGTAAACTGTGCCCGAGGCTCGACAAAAGTGACTTTTGCCTCAATCGGATAATGAGAAGCCGCGTCCAGAAGGATACGCCCTTCAGTCCCCCAAGCGACACGGCCAGCCTGATTGGTCGGCAAATAGATATTCATATAAACATCGGTCAGATCTAAAACAGTCAGCACGCTTCCCCCCGCCTTCAGCACTTCTCCTGGTTCGGCGATGCGGTATAGAACTCTTCCGGTCACCGGCGCCACGAGCGTATTTTCATCCCGGTTGACGCTGATCGTATCCGCCTGTGCCACGGCCGCTTGAATCGCCGCGTCGGCTTTCACGACATCTGCTTCGGCCGCATTCAAAGAAGCCTGCGCGGTCTTGGCCGACGTCTCATCCTGCTGTAACTGCTGAAGTGCAATGCTGTTGTTCACATAGAGGCTTTGCGACCGCGCAAATGTTTTTTGGGCAAAATCCAGTTCGCTTTGTTTCTGCGCGACAACCGCAACCGAGTAGGTTTTCGCCTGCCGGGCCTGCTCAAGCTCCGCCTGGGCCTGCCTCAACTGCGCGTCGAGTTCCTTGCTGTTCAAGTGCGCGACCACCTGGTCTTTTTGGACCATGTCGCCTTCCTTCACCAGAACGTCGAGAAGACGCCCGGAAAGTTTGCTGACAACATCCACGCTTTTGGCTTCGACTCTGCCATTGCCCATCGCGAATGACGCCGACAAACCGGGTTTCATGATGTATTGAATGACAACAATGACAGCGATCAAGACAACAGCGATCACAACCGCTATCTTGACCAATTGTTTTGAAATTTTCATTATTCGAGCTCCTTATTCTGTTGCACCGTGTGGGGCTTACCGCCTTTAGTAATATAAGACATCATACGGTCGACCGTTTCGTCGCGCCGGGAATCCTCCAAAAAGAATACAAACTCCCCGATGCTCCTCTGCAATTTCATCAAATCGATCAAATAGTTATAAACCGCGTTGGCTGCGGTCTGGTCCGCCGCGAGGCTGGCATTTTGAGCATCCAGAAGATCCACGACGGAGCGCTTGCCCCGCGCATAATTGTCGCGGACCAGATCAAAATTCTTGCGGGCCGCCTCTGCGCCTTGAACGGATAATTCAATCGAGGGATAGCTGGCCCTGATCCCATGGAGATTGCGCCGTATACTGTCCTCGACGGTCTCGAGAACAGAGTCACGCCTGACACGCAGTTGATCCACCAAAAGTTTGGACTGTGACAGATTTGCAAAACGTTTCCCTCCCTCGAATAAAGGCAAGGAAACCTTGATACCGGTTTTCCAATCAGTTTGATTTTCGAGGTTGACCAAAGAGGCTGACGACCGGCTTTCATCAAAAACATTCGAGACATCACCGGTCAATGACACGTCGGGAGCAATAAAAGACAGACGGTCCGAAGTCAGCTGACGTTCCTGGGCCTTGATCCTGGCATTAAGCTCGGATAATTCCGGGGAGAGACGGATCCCTTCCGCGATCAAAAATTCTCCCATCAGATTAAACAACCTGGGGTTGTTAATGACCTTGGGCAATTCCTGACGCCGGATAAACGATTCGGGCCCGCTCAACGTCGCCGGATGAACCAGATAGCGCTCGGAAATCGGGCGGTGCAAAACAAGATTCAGATTATCGCGCGCTCTCTCCATTTTCGCTTTGGCGGCCAAAACATTCTGGCGGTTCGTGGCGATCTCGGTTTCCCAGCGGTAAATATCAGAAGGGTCCGTGGTCCCCGTCTGCACACGGTCTTTGGCAAGATCCAGATTGGCACGCGCCAACGCCAAATTGTCCTGTTGAATGTTAAGCTGAGTCTCGGCAACCAAAACATCCAAAAAAGCCGCTGTGGCACGGTCAACGATATCAAGCTCCAGCGTCCGCTGTTGCTCCTGGCGTGCGACGTGCAATTGCTTCTGGATGGCAAGGTTCGCCAGGGCGCTTTCCGAAAAAATGATCTGATTAACCGTCACGGCGCCGTCGGTATAACTCTCGGGCAGAGTCCCGTTCTTTACCATCGGGTATGAGTCCTTCTCACGGTTCCAACCGGTCCTGGCCGTGACCTGGGGAAACAACACTGACCGGGCAATGGCGACATCTTCGGCGTTGGCTTTGACGCCCAGTTGTCCGGCGATCACACTGAGATTATTTTTTATGCTTTCTTTGGCCGCCTCCCCAAGCGTCAAAGGCGATCCGTTCTTTTCGGAATCCTCATTAAGTAATATTGCTTCGCTTAAAATATCAAAACTCGGAGACACTCCGATCGCACGGGCCGTTCCCATATTAATACGAAGCTGGCGCTTTCTCTCAAAAAACACCGGCTGATCCGCGGCTTCCTGCCCCCGCAAAACCGCCTGAATATTCAGCGCCATACGCCGCGCGATTCTTTGAAGGTCCGAAGAAGGCCGGGTAGACATCAATACACCCTCTTCCACTTCCGTCCGCCCCGCCCAGCCAAAACTCGGCAATTTTCTTTCCTTTATTTTTTCAATCAGCGTTTTTTTGCCGATCGCTCCCAATCTCGGTAAGGGAGCTATCATCACGCCCTGAATATCGGCGGGAATTTTTGAGATAAGCTGATCAACATCCGGTCCGCCCGCGATAAAACTCAACCGGACCCCCTGCTCCTCCGCCATTTTAATCGCCCGTTCTCTGGCACTTTCGGGAATAGCCTGGTAAAGAGTCTCGTCAATCAAGATCACCAGTCTGGTAGACGGAATAACATCCCGGAAGGTTTTAAGTTCATCAATAAAGTTGTCGCTGGAGGTCAAATAGTTGAGATTTTTGACACCTGTTTTATTTTCCGTGCGCGTCAACCCGAGTAACTTGTCATTGATCACAAAAGGCGCAAAAACAGGCTTGGAAAAATTGGTCCCGAGAATGGCTTCTTGACTCGCCGCCGGGCCTAACGCCAGAATAATGTCCACGTCGGGGTCGTTCTGGAGAGATTCAATCGCTTTCTTGATTTTATCGATGGACCAGTCGCCGTCGATCCGCTTGGAAGCCGGGGCATCCACTTTAAATTCTTTTTCCGCCAGCACCCCAAGCTCATTTAAAAAAATTTCAGAAATATTTTCTCCGGGCGCCATCGGCCCGTCGCTGACGATGCCCAAGGTTACCGTACCCTTTTCTTTGGCGGCCTGCAAAGAAGCGCTGACGAATAAACCAAGAACGACCACTAAAAACAAAGAAAAAAGCCGGCGCGCCATGAAGCCCTCCGCGATAAATCTTCGTTGAAATGTTTCATTTGAAAAATTAGATGATCTTAGAATATCAAATATGAAGACCGGAAAGCTACCTCGTTCTTTCTTCGCCTATCGACACCGGTCCGAGAGAAACACCTTACATGCACTGCGACGGGTGTTTCCCAAGCGGCCACCAATCACATTCTTCCTTGGAAATGATAGAATACTGGTTCACTCATTTCACGGGAGGGTCTTATGAAAGTCATCGCCATCAACGGTAGCGCACGTAAAAACGGCAATACCTCGATCCTGATCCACAAAGTCTTTGAACCTTTAAAGAATGAAGGCATCCACTGCGAAGAAATTCAGCTCGCGGGCAAAACCATCGAGGGCTGTAAAGCCTGCTACACTTGTTTTACAACCAAGGACAAACGGTGCAGTAACAATCACGATATCATTAACGATTGCATCGCAAAGATGACGGAGGCCGACGCGATCATCCTGGGGTCCCCTGTTTACGTGGCTGACGTTTCATCCCAGCTAAAAGCGCTGATCGACCGGGCTTGCCTTGTCTCCAAAGCCAACGATAATATGTTTAGAAGAAAGATCGGGGCGGGCGTCATCGCCGTGCGTCGCGGCGGAGCAACCAATGCTTTTGATACGATCAATCATTTTTTTACGATATCCGAAATGATCATCGTCGGTTCGTCCTACTGGAATTTTGCCTTTGGCCGGGAAATTGGCGAGGTTAACGGCGACGAGGAAGGACTCAGGACCATGAAAACCCTCGGTGAAAACATGGTTTGGCTCTTAAAAAAGACGGCAAAGTAAAATAAGCCGGGCCGTGATCCGACCAGGCTTACCGCCCGCCAATCCATCTCTGCCGTTCTTATTTAATCGAAATCTTCCTGAGATCTTCTTTTTGAACGGGATATTTCATCCCAAGCCCGCGAAGGTGGCTTACGATAATCGCCAGAACCACCAGATTCCTGTACCATTTCCGGTTTGACGGAATGATATACCAGGGAGCCCAGGAAGCGCCGGTCTTTCCGATCGCATCTTCGTAGGCTTTCATGTAGTCAGGCCAAAGCTTGCGTTCGGCCAGGTCGCCGGAGCTAAATTTCCAGTTTTTATCCGGGTCTTTTAGACGTTCTTCCAAGCGCTCTTTTTGTTCCTTTTTCGAAATGTGAAGAAAAAACTTAAGGATCAGCGTCCCTTCCTCCGCCAGCATCTGCTCAAACTCTCTGATCTCACCAAACCGTCTTTCCCACCCCTTGCGGGGGATCATTTTGTGAACCCTTGTGATCAGCACATCCTCATAATGGCTTCGGTTAAAAATAACGATCCCTCCCGCCGCGGGGACTTTCTGATGCACTCGCCAAAGAAAATCATGGCTAAGCTCTTCCTGCGAGGGCGCCTTAAAAGAAGCGACTTTCACGCCTTGGGGATTGACACCTTTGAATGCATGCTGAATAACACCATCTTTGCCGGCCGTGTCCATAGCCTGCAGAACGATGAGCACCTTGTGCTTGTTCTCCGCATAAAGCATCGCTTGGAGATCGCAGAGTTCCTGGTGAAGCTTTAAAGAGAGTTCTTTTTCCTGGTCCTTATCAATACCGAGAATGCTTTTATCGTTGGGGTCCCAACGGCCAAGATCTATCTTGGTGCTTTTTTTTACGCAGTATTTTTTACCGGCGATCTCTTGAAATGCTTTCATTGATATTTTTTTCATCGCCTGTTTATTCCCGGTGTTACGCTGCTTTCTCGTCGGTGAACAGGCCCTTGGTGAGGCCGTTGATATCCATTAAACTGGTAGTGTTCTGCCCAACCGGCACCACGAACGTTTTGAACGTCGCCGGCAGCGATTCGGCAAACTTTAACGCGACTACATTTTTACCGCCGCCCAACGCTTCCGCCTGCAGCCGTTTGCCTTCCGCGTCCGCTTTGTACTTGGCCAACTGACCCGCCGCCTCTTGCTCAAGCTTGTAACGCTGGGCATCCGCCTCGACCTTCATGGATTCGGCCCTGCCTTGAGCTTCCTGGATCGCTTTAAACTTCTCTCCGCGCGCTTCCGCTTCCACTCTCAAGGCTTCCTGTTCCTGCGACAACGCCTTGTTTTTATTGACCTCGACGTTCTGGGCCGCTAATTTCTTTTGCTCAATGGCCTTTTGGAACTCCGCCTCAAATTTAAAATCGCGCATCAAAGTGTCCTGAATGTTGATCGCGGGATATTTCGAAAGCGCCGCGGTCAATTTTTCCTTGATAGAGCTCTGTATCTCCGCTCTTACCTTGCCTTGATACATCTGCTCAGCAGAAAAAAAACCGATCGCGATCCTGGCCTCGGACCTTATTTGAGGCAAAAGAATCTGATCTTCATAATTTTGTCCCACCTCCTCATGCAGAAGGGGCACGTCTTTCCCGTTCAATGAATAAATGATCGTCATATCCACATCGATCTTTTGTCCGTCATTGGTTTTAAGCGACATATTCCATTCGTTGGCGTGAGCGTCGCTGGCCATGGAATCATTAGGAAAAGAACGGGAAGCTACTTTATACACGACCATGTCCGTGATCCATCGGTTAAAAAAATGGTACCCAACTCCCCGTGGTTCCGGGTTGATCTTACCCGCCACTTTATTGATCTCTACGGCCACCTCGGTTGGGTGCACGTTGACCCAGCCAAAAGATGTCACACCGATAACAAACAATAGAAATATTACAGCAACCCCTATGCCTAATTTCAATTGATTACCCCCCTTGTTTTTCAGATGTTCTTTAATCGCTTCAATGTGTTTACCGTGCTCATGATCACTGGAACGGCCGCTTAATAATTTAAATAACCAATTTTCCCGTATCTTTTCGATGTGCCCATGCTCTATAAGCATGTCCCGCAAAATATTAAAAACAACATATAGGATAAAAACCACAACAAAAGGCGCCAGAATTTTGAGCATCTACACCCTCTCTATTTTTTAGCATTATACCACAATTTATTTAGAGGTCTTTTAAGCAAACGGCAGAGGTAAACTACAACCCTCTAAATATCTCCGGCTTTAACCCGATCTGGCCGCCGATGGCGGACTCCAGGATATTCAACAGCATGCTTTTATCTTTTGGGAACGTTCCTTCCAGCGCCAGATAGTTGGAAGCATGATCCGATCGAAACACGGTTTTCTTAAGATCTAGTCCCTTGATAATATCGAAAGCCTCGCGCAGTAGTTCTTCGGGATCCAATTCCCGGAACTCTCCCCTTCTGATCTCTTCGGCCAGCGGCGTACCCGGGATGGCCATGAGCGAAAGAAATGACAGGTACCTCGGCTGCATCCGGTTTAGCGCCGCGATGGTGCCTCGGACATGTTCCGCCGAATCCTTCGTGCCTCCCAATCCCAATAAAAC
>CAZAPB010000059.1:6513-9419 GCA_964486835.1 uncultured Planctomycetia bacterium | reverse complement strand
AGGGCGACATCGCGTCGCTGAAATTGTGCAAAGCGTCGGGAATTAGCGACAGGCTTCCGGATAGGATCCCGCCAATGATCTCAACGATAGCAATGAACGCGTTGAGAACGATCGAGATGATGATCCTGCCTTCTTTGCCGGGACTTGATAAATAATGATGCCCCTTCGTTCTCACATCAACCTCTCTCAATTCCATCTCATCGTTTCCTTTAGAGTTCATCCGCTCCCGAGCATTGCGACTCAAATATCGATCGTCCGCCTTTTCTTGACTCATTGCTTGCCGATCCGGCCGGCTTTTTAATGGTGGCAGCCACCGTCATGGCCGTGATCCTTGCATGCGTCAATACCCCCCAATGCATTATTCATAAAATTATCCAACGCTTTTTGCACATTGCCTGAATAACCGAATATCTTGACGCCTGCCTGGGCAAATTTGTCTTGAGCGCCCCTCCCCATGCCCCCTGCGATCACATGCGTCACTTTATGCTTTAAAATCTCAGGCACAGTTACGCACCCGCCCCCATCATGCGAAGCGGTATTCGGTGCAATACGGGTGCCGGAGATCTTCTTCTTATCCTCATCTATATCCGCCAGTAAAAAATACTTACACTGACCAAAATGCGCACAAACATCGCCTTGCACGCCGCGTTCATCTTCCATTACAATTCCAACTCTCATATTGATTAAGCTCCCTTTTTTATACTTCGCGGTTGAAACCACCAATCAAAGCGGAAACTATTTCCATTTAATTCAAAAAAAATACACGATTCAATTCTTTGCGTCGCATTTTTCACACAAGCCATAAAATTGAATAATGTGATTCGTGATCTTAAAATGGTATTTGGCGCCCAATCCCATCTCGGTTTCCCTTAAAAGCTTGATCTCATCATCGATGTAATCAGTATAATTCACTACCTTATTGCAATCAGTGCAAACAAGATGATGGTGATGATGAGGTCCGCCCGGTCCGTCGGCTAATTCATATCTTGCGCGGCCGTCGCCAAAATCAAGCTTATGGACCATCCCCAATCCTGACAAAACATCCAATGTCCTGTAGATAGTCGTAAGCCCCACATTGGGATATTTTGGATGGACTTTCATATAAATATCTTCAGCACTTAAATGACCCTCGTTTTTAGAGAGAATATCAAGAATAGCCTCCCTGCCCACGGTAAGCCTGTATCCGCAACCTTTAAATTTGCCATGCCACCAGCCCGGGCCCTGACAATTACCTCTTGGCATACGAATTTTTGTACCTTTCTCTTTAATGGTAATGGTTTCCATTACTGATTATACGCTTAAGACTGCTTCGGTCAATGATTATGTTTTTAAATTCCGGCCCGGCTCGTCCGGATTAGCCCCGTTATGCCTGCCGAGAAGATGACAGCGGCCTTCGCTGACTGATAGCTGTTAAGATGAAGTGCTTGGCGGTTTCAAAGAAACCGAGGATCTGGATTCGGGGGTCAGCTAAGTCCTGACATTCCTTGTTCTATCCGTCTGAACCGCATATTGGAAATCCATATAAAATGGATCGGCGCCGGAGAGGCTAGTCACGCTCATTTTTCCGTAGTAGCCGCTGCCTGTAATAAAAGCGTAGACCTCGCCGGCAGCCACCGGGATCGGATTATCGGCGCTAGTCAGATAAGTCCCGTCATCGGCGGGAGCCTCGGCCAGGCCGCTAAAGGTATATGCTCCCGTCATATTCTTGATCTTGGCCGCACCGTTGAGAAAGATCTGGTTGGTCTCGAAGTTAAAATCTCCCGCCGCGGCCGCGCCCTCCGTGCCCGACACAAAATCAAAACTGAAGACTTCCCAAAATGGGATCGACGTATTATGTACTTGCCCGCTTCTGGCCGAAAGCGAAGCGCTGCTGGAGTTGGTGCCGGATTCCTGCGTCTGGCCCGCCCCGGGCTGGATCGGATCGCGGTCCTGCTGAGCGATCCGGATCTCCTCGACGATCGTCTGGCTTAGGCCGCTGGACTCGGCGATCTCAGGAGAGAGCGTCGCGTAAATAAGATTACCGCGTAGATTCTGGATCTTCATCTTGCCGTCTTCGAGCACAAAGACAAAGGTCGTACTGCCGTCGGTGCGCTGCTGCTGGCCTGTCTTACGGACCATCTGCGTCTTGGTCCATTTGGCTTCGCAGACATAGACTCCCCCGCGGCGCTCGATACGGTTGATAAAGATCTGCAGGCGGATATCCATGAACATATCAAAATCAAAGCGTACGCCCTCTTCCAAAAAGGTACGGTTGCCCAAATAATCCCGGCTAATCAGTTCTGAAAACCGCGCGACGCTCATCGCCTCGTAGGAATCGGCCAGTGCCTTGATCGCCTCGGCGACCATGCGCGTATAATCGATATTTTTATAGACCAGTACCTGGCCCATCACCAAAAACGGCAGGACCTTATCTTCGCCGGATTCCATTTTAAGCTTAACGGCGGGTTCATAGCGCTTTTCGGACATCGGCGCGAACGTATAGCTTAGATCACGGCTTAAAGGACTCTCCTTAAAAAGACGGCCGTCCTCCGAGATCAGAACCTTTTGGACGCCATAATCATTGTTCAAAAGCGCTGTCAGCGTCACCGAGCCATCACGCAGGTCCGAATCGGTCAGCACAAGCTCGCCGGCAAAATTTGGCACCGCGATCGTGTTGATCCGCGTGTTCATGAGGCGGTACCCGGCCCGGTCAGCCTCCTCCTCCTGCTGTTTCTTACGAGCCTCTTCCCGTTTTTTTGCCTCTTCGGCAGCCGCTTGGTCCCGTTTGGCCTTTACATCGGCTTCTTCCTTATCCTGCATTCTCTTCAGAGCCGCCTGGATAACCTCCAGCGTCTGGGTTGACAACACCCGGTAATAGCCAGGGGTTTTACCGCCGTCCGGTGAAGGATAGAACTGCAGCCAATTAT
>CAZAPB010000059.1:0-6502 GCA_964486835.1 uncultured Planctomycetia bacterium | reverse complement strand
AATAGTACTCCATGGATGACATGATCGCTTGGGCTTTTTGATTGGCCTCCTCGATCTTAGGGATCCAGGTCAGAAAATCGCGTATTTCATCGCCGTAAGTATAACTCCAATTTTCGATCTCGGCGCACCGGCCGAATACTTTTTCTCGAATATCCGGATTGCCGTTCAGATCCACCGCCCAGAACTGATCGACATAGGGCGCTGCCATGTCCTTAACACCTTTTTCGGGATAATCCTTCACCATGATATTGACCAGCCCGTAAGCCGGGTCTGAGCCACCCATGGAGTTAAATTGCAAGTAGGTGTTTAGCGCCAGCCTACGCAAATGCCCCACATGGGAGGCCTGCTCGTAGAGATCCGTAAAAACCTTTTTCTCTTTTTCCAGATATTCCTTCACCTTCGCTCCGGTGGCACCGCCGATAAACATCTGCCTGACATTGTCCCGGATCTTATTCATCCGCGCAGACGCCTCAGCAGAGGTATTAAAACCTGAGGACTGTGCCGTTTGGAGAAACGTCTTTCCTTTTACAACTGCAAAAGACATCGCCTCGAGCGTATTAGAGGCCTCCGTCGCGATTTTGGCCGAGGCGTCTTTGGCGCTAGACACTAACCTTTCGAACTGCCCGTTCATTTTATCGATGTTCTCCTGGTAGATCTTGTCTTCCTGAGGTATCCGCTTGAGCAAATCATTCAAAGAGACCGATGCGCCGGCGATCCGCTGGCTAACCGATTCGGCCCCCGCTTGCTTGTAGTCACCTCCCAGACCGGCAAGCGCCGACATGACCGGCGCCACTTGACCGGTGAACTCCCCATCGAGAGCGTCAAATTCCGCGGGATATTTTTTGATCACTTCCGTGAACTTTTTATTAAAATCGATCTGAACCTTGTAAAAATTTATTTCCTGGGTCAACTCCTGGGGGCCCATCGAGGTGACCTCTTTTTCAGGCAAAGGATTCGGCAGTGGATAAGTTGCCGAGCGTCCGGTCAACGGGTCGTAATTTTGCCCCGGGAACATGGCCCTGGTTTCCTGATGCAAACGACTATCAATTTCATCCGCCTTTTTCTGTCCTTGATTAACCAAGCTCCAAAGGGTGTTTATGTACTGAGAAATAAGCGCCTGGCGCTCTTGTTCATCTTTGACGTGCATCGGCACCGGGCTCACCGGGATAACTGCGGCCGAATTGATCTGAGATTGCTGTTCGGCGGTTTTGGCCTTGGTGATCTCGTCTGTAACCGCTTGCAGGCGTTTTTTGAGTTCCTCCAGACGTTTGGCCAAGCGCTCATCTTCTTCGGCGGTAGCCGGACGCGCTGCCTCTACTTCTGCCTTGGTCTTATCCAGATTCTTCCTCAGCTCATAGATCTTCTTTTTGGCCTTGGCGATCGATTCAAGGATGTAATAAAATTTGCGGTAGATCAGGCCCGTCTCCCCCAGATTATCCGGATCTTCCCCGCCCCGCATCACCTTGATCTTCAGATCGATCTCATCCATAGCCAAAGTCTTTTGGACCTCCTCGATCTCGGGGGCCGCCCTCATCGCCTCGTCGCTCAAACCTTTGACAGCCTTGCTATACGGCGTGCTGAAACTGTTCTGCATCTGGTCAGAGGCGGCTTCGCAGGCGCAGGCCAAAACGATCATGTGGATTGATTGAGTGGCAAAACCCAGAACGAGATTGACCTTGCCATAGGTCTCAAAACCCAGCTTGATCGTCGATTTGATCAGATTCTTCTGAAGCAGATCACGCATCCTGGTTTCGAGATCATCGAGCTCTTTGTGAGCCTTGGCCAGCGCCTCGGTCATCCCGGGATACTTAGCAAGAAAATCGTCGATGCGCTGCAGATCGGCGTGAATGATCTTGTATTTGGCCTCGGTCTCACGGATTTCATTTTCCAGATAATAGATATCATCGCCCGCCAACAAACGTCCGGACCCGGAGAAGCCGAATGTAACCGACAGCAGCAACGCCAGACAGAATTTTATTTTATGAGAAAACATGAATACTCCCTTGTATAAGATGACCCCGGCCTAGAACGGGTTCTTGCCCTTGATCGAATAGAGATACCAATCGTTGCCCGATCGTTTGTATACAAATAAACATTGCCCGCGGTCCCTATCCTGCCGGCCCGAGCCACGGACATTAACTTTCTTATTCCAGGTAAAAGACACGGCAAGCTTACCGTCCTCTCCCGTCACCTGATCGATAAAGAAATCGATACTGACCGGCTTGGCGGCATAAAAGGACCTCTCGACGCCGTCAATAAGGCCGTTGCGGTCCGGGACGAAATCTTCCGATATACCGTCGGTAAACGCGCCGCGGGTATAGTTCCGATAATGGTTGAGAGTCCCGGCAACCAACTGCCGGGCCAGGTCCCGATCCTGGATCGATGTTGGGGGTCTTTGGCCATTAGCGGCACTCTGATCCGCCAGCGCAAGAAATGATGCCAGGCATAGCAGTGTTAATGCCATCGCCGGACGTTTAAATACGCCGTGGTTAAAAATTCGTAATGAACTTTGCGATAATTCGCGCTTCGTCATAGGACTGATCCTTATCCTGCTGGTTATAATCATTGAGCTCTCCCCGAAGAACGATCCGCGAACTTCTGACTTTGTTGATCAGCAAATTGATCTCGACATAACTAGTATGGTTTAGGCTGCTTTGCAGTAGAGAGAAAGTATTGGTCATCGCCAGGTTATACCCTAAGTACAGCATGTGATCCTGATAGAAATTGTACTGACCGCTAAAACTAAGGCTCGTCGTCACTTCGTCCTTGGTGTATTGCCGCGGATCATGGAAATCAAGATTCCCGCTAGCCGACACATACGCCCGCCGCTCGGCGATCATTTGCTCGCGGCCGATATTGACGCCGAAACGATTAAAATAGTCCGAATTAGACTTTATGTGCTTGTCCACAAACCCTCGAAACTCGTAAAAAAACCCGTAGGTCGTCTGCTGGTCAAAGCTATTGTTGACGGCAATACCGGGTGTGATCGTTGTAGCTTCTAAGGTATTGCCTGCGTCATTTGAATACCTCTCCTGAAGATTGGTATACCCACGGATCGAAAGATCCGGATTGTCCGCGCAAGGCCGCAGATAGATGGACATGTATTTCTCGTTATAGGTCGTGCGTGCGGTCTTAGAACTGCCGGGCAGATCGTCCCAGTAGTAATTCTCGATCAAAGACAGGCGGGCGCGCGGAGTGATTTGATGATCCAGGCTCAGTTGATGCTGGATCTTGTCAGTCGCCGCCGAACCAGCATCAGTGCGAAAAGAGGGGTCGACGAAATAATAAAGGTATTTGACGGTCGTGGCTCCCACACGCAGGATCGGATTGACCCGTAACGCGGTGCCGTACTCATACCCGGGCTTGGGTTCAGCGGTTTCATCGGCAACATCCGCGCTGCGCGCGATCTCATACAGCACCGAGAAATATTTTTTGAGCGCTATCTCTCCGTCGACGCTAACGACCGTATTATTGCGATCAATGATCGCCGGCGACTGTCCGATAGATTCAGAGCTACCCTCGTCGTCCTGATTGGTCACGGCCTGGATGCCCAGGCGGAACAACGAAAAAATAGCGGAGTTTTTAAAGAGGTTCACGTCCGTTTTACCGCCGAAGACATGACGCCAGAACGTCAACTGATCGTTGTCCGGGCTTTGGCTGCGCGCGGCCACACCCTTAAACTTAGCATCCTCTGAGATCTTGGTCTCCAGGTAAAACCCCTCGAGAGAATTGCCCAATGTAAAATTACTGAAATCCCCGTAAAAATCGCCGAAGGTCAGAAGGTTATCGGCGTTGGCAATACGAGCGGTCAGCTGCTTGACCCGAAGATCCTTGCGGCGCTCGATACGCCGGTCATCGGTTCGGCGCAAAAACATCTGGCCCTCAAAATTGTAATCCTGCCAGAGCCTTTCATAGGCATTGAGATTGATCTCGGTGTTCTGGGAGACTCCCGTCTTAAGGAATGACTTCGTCTCGTTGCCGCCCACCTCATTCCAGGCGACTTCTTCCATCACACTGCCGGTGATCATTCCGGAGCGCTCGGGGCCGTAGTTTTTATAGTTCTTAAGATCGATCAGATCCGAAAGACGCTTCTGCAAGGAAAAATCTCTGGCTTGCGTCGCCGAGCCATTGGTCTCATCTAACCCCTGCCCCAGATAATAAACTTCTGACGCGTTTGACTCAGACGCCAAGAGACCGGCAAACACCACAAGGATCATGGCGGTTTTCAAAGATCCAAAAACCTCTTTCGCTCTCACAAGGTCATCCTATCCCAGACCAGGTTAATTCAATAAAAAAAACTGGGCGCTTTGAACCCGTTCGCTTGGAATACAATAATTTGGTAAGTGCCATATAATTAAACGATATTGTACTACAGGATAAGGATCAAATACCAGCAGAGGGCATATCGGATGGCTGACCAGGGACATGGCGCCCACTTTTCCTTCCCTCTGCAATAAAAGCCTCTTCCCTTCGCTGACTGTTAGCCGTTAAGACTAAGCGCCCCGCTTTTTTCCCGTACCCGCGGATCTGGATCCTGGGATCGCCTCAAAATAATGATAAGTATGAAGCGAGACTTTGGCGATGAATTCCTTGGATAACTCGCTATTGGGTTGGGTGTGGCCTGTCAGAACGACGACTAAGAAATCCCCTTTGGGAGTAAATACAATACCCGCATCATGACAAACACCGTTTTCAAGGCCCGTTTTGTGAGCGATGGTAAGCTCCATCGGTAAATATTTTGGAATACGGTCGTTTTGGCGGGTCAGCTTAAGCACACCCAAGCATTGGTCGGAGACTTTTTTATTCACGATCTGCTTCCTGTAGATCCTCTCAAGAAGCAGTGCCATATCTTCAGCGGTCGTATAATTCTCAAGCCCCTTGTCGCGGGCGCGGTAATCGGCTATCTTTCTGGATAACCGGGTATTTTTAAGACCAATACCATCGAACGTTTTGTTTAAATACTGAAGGCCGACTAAATTCGTAAGAATATGGGTCGCGGTATTGTCGCTATCGTAAACCATGAGACCGATCAGTCTACTGACACTAAAAACCGTGCCGGCGGACATGTCCTTCAACACACCCGAGCCGGTGAGCTTATCCGAGGACTTGAGCGCGATATTGCGGTCCAGACTGATCCGCCCTTGGTCTGCGGCGGTAAGGCAAGCCGCTAAAAGGGGGATCTTGGCCAGGCTGGCGGAAGGAAAAAGTTTTACCTTTTGATGAGACAGCTCCCAGTCGGTTTGCAGGTCCTTAACCACGATCCCAGTCTCACCCTTGAACTCTTTTATCTCGGCAAGAATGGTTTGTTGTAGTTTGGCCCAAGCGGCTTTTCTTGATTCTTGTAGTAACCGCTGCTCTTTTGCGTTCTCGAATCCCGCGTAGTAATCACGGCCAAAATATGCCCCAGCCATTGAGATAACAATAATCGCGGTGAATAAAAATATTTTTTTTGTATTCATGAGTTTTTCAATCTGTGCACCGGTATAATTGGTCTCTGTTCGAATGGAAAACAATTAGAGAGGCAGGGAGTCCTGACTCCACTAATCTCCCATCCCCTTCTATTGCATTAACTTACGGTTTTTCAGAGGAGAAATCAACCTAAAAAGATTTTCGAGTATGTCGAATGTGTCGAGTATTTCGAGGTGGTTTTCCGCCGAAGAACGCCTGCCTGCCGGTAGGCAGGGATCCGCCTCCGGCGGAGAACTATTTTGGTCACAAATTGATCACAAGGATTATCTACCTACCAGAGTGTCATGTGGGGGCTTTAACATCCTAATGCTTCCCCCGCGGACGGCGTGTAACACTTCACAATTAAGGTAACGCTTTTTTGCGATGTGTCATTCCGACCGACCGAAGGAAGCGGAGGAATCTTGTTCTAACACTAGATCCAAAGTAATAGCCGAACTGTGTTACCTAAATACTGAAGAACTACACGGCGTCCGGTATTGCGGTACTTGTTTTTTTTATTTAATAATGTATATTTATTATAGATTCATTAATATTTAATAAATCTTTATTTTAACTGCTTATAATGTGGGCCTGAGATTTCATGAAAAAGATAATTGGTCTCTCATTGTTCCTGAGTATGGCCGTTCTCTGCTATCCGCAAGAAATATCAATAGTATCTGCTGCGGATACAGAAGTTACTAAAGTGCCAATTCTTGAATCTCTTACCGTGACCCCGGAAGGAGTTGCGACTCTCACGGGGGAGAATTTTGGCGGGCCTTTAGGATCGAATATCATTAGTAATTGGAACATGGAGGAAATCAGCGGGGCGGAACCCGTGGATTGGGCGCCTTCTACCGGTGATGGGATTGAACCGCCCGAGTCTTTCGAGCTTGACACGGCCGTTTCTCATTCGGGAAGCCGCTCTCTGAAGATCACCAACCCCGGAAATCGTGCTACCGCGTGGCAAGGAAAGAGAATCTTTGTGGAGGATGGCATCCCAGGGAATGCTTTTGTCTTTGGTGGCTGGTCTAAGGCCCAGAACGTTCAAAGTGGT
>CAZAPB010000058.1:0-9444 GCA_964486835.1 uncultured Planctomycetia bacterium | reverse complement strand
GCCTATTGATGATGGTCCAGGACCGCCCCGGCCTGTTGATCCGGGTCCGCCTGGTCCTGTGGAGGTGCTGCCGGGTCCATGGGAAAAGGAGTACACCTCGATGATCCATGTTATTGAAGGCGCCGTATATGTTATTGACCTCAACGGCAATGAAGAAATGCTCTATGACGGGGAATCGCTGTCTGTCTCCAAAAAAGGTTCCCGGGTCTTAAGAAGGGGTATTTATGTTTCCACCCTTGACGGCCTTCAGGCCCTTCGCGGCAGAACCTATGAAGTCATGAAGAAATTTAAAATGGAAAAAAGACCCTCGGCGCTGGCCGCCTCTAAGAAAGGGGACGCTGTTTTTGCCGCCTCACCTTCAAACGCAGAGCTCATCCGTGTGGATACCTCGAATTACGTGACAACAAATATTAGGGGTGTGGACGAGGGAGCGAACTCGATTGTTTTGAATTTGAAAGGCGACAATGCTTTTGTCACGGGCGCCAGAGAAGACTTAGTCCAGATCTTTGACACCAAATCCGGGCATCTCTTAAAAGAAATCAGAACCGGCTCCATGCCCACGCAGGCCGTGCTTTCCGTCGATGAGAAGTTTTTGTTTGTCGTGGAAAGACTCGATGCCAGGGTTTCTAAGTATGAGGTATCAACAGGTAAAAAGGTCGCCTGTGCCAAAGCCGGCATTTCGCCTTATGGGGCGGCTCTGTCACCGGACGGCAAGTCAATTTATGTCACGGATACAATGAGCCAAAAAGTCATTGTATACGACACGGATCTGCGTGAAGAAACAAGTATTCTAGTAGGAAAAAATCCTTCCGCTGTGCAGATAGATCCCAAGAATGAAAGGATTTATATCGCTAACCGCTCGGATGAGTCTGTCTCGGTTATTGATACGCAAAAACAGGAGGTTTTCTCTACGATTTCAGTTGGGAAGAGGCCTACAGGCCTGGCGATTTTACCCGAAGGAGACAAGCTTTATGTAGCCAACGAACTTTCCGCCAATGTTTCCGTCATTGATCTTACTCTGCAAAGAACCGTCCAAGAAATCTCCGTGGGCACGGCCCCCAATCAGGTAGTGATTTCATCTCCTTAAACAAACCAAATCCTTAAGTCAGTATTGGAACACCCCCTAGACTCCTTTTTGAAACAGGGAAGTTGATTTGCTTCTTGGCCTTTTTTGGGAAAGGGGGGGGGGGGGGGGGGGTTGGAGCTTATAAAAAATTAATATTTTACGGTTTTTTCATATATAATACCGTCTTCGTATCAGTGAAAGGTTTGCAATGTTCGATTCAAGTAAATCACTTACCAAACGAATTAAGCAGGCAGTGATAGGGGGCGCTAAGAGCCCGCTTGATAATAAAGTATTTCATCATTTATCGCTCATTGCTTTCTTCGCTTGGGTCGGTCTGGGCGCGGACGGGCTTTCTTCGTCTTGCTATGGCACCGAGGAAGCTTTTTTGGCGCTTCACAACCACACTTACCTGAGCATATTTGTCGCGATTGGCACTGCCTTGACGGTCTTTATCATCAGCGCCAGCTATTCGCAGATCATCGAGCTTTTTCCTGCGGGTGGCGGTGGATATCTAGTTGCCAGTAAGCTCTTGTCCCCTAGCGCCGGGCTTGTTTCCGGATGCGCGCTTTTGATCGATTATGTGTTAACGATAGCCATCTCGATCGCCAGTGGTACCGATGCGATCTTCAGCTTTCTTCCCATTGAATGGCAGCAGTTTAAGCTAGTATTCGCTTTGATGGGGGTTTTGATTCTTATGCTGATGAATCTGCGCGGCGTCAAGGAGTCGGTCGTCGCGCTCATCCCGATTTTCATAATTTTTTTGGTGACTCATGTTTTCGCGATTCTTTATGCCCTGATCAGCCATGCCGGAAACTTTACACAGTTGATTCAGGCTACATCGGCAGATATTCATGCGGCGCAGTCTGAGATGGGCATGGCGGCGATGATCTTTTTGATACTGCGCGCCTACAGTATGGGCGCGGGCACGTTCACCGGCATCGAGGCCGTGAGCAACGGCATGTCGATTCTGCGTGAGCCCAAGGTTAAAACGGGCAAGAGCACAATGCGCTATATGGCTTTTTCTCTGGCTTTCACCGTATTGGGACTGATGCTGGCGTATCTTCTGTTCGGGGTACAGCATGAACCGGGAAAGACGCTCAATGCGGTATTATTCCATAAAATCGCGGCTAACTGGGGAATCTGGGGGAGTGCGTTCATTTTGGTAACACTCCTCTCGGAAGCACTGCTCCTTTTTACCGCGGCGCAGACCGGTTTTTTGGGCGGTCCCAAGATCCTGTCCAATATGGCCATAGACCGCTGGTTTCCCTCAAAATTTGCGTCTTTATCAGACCGCCTTGTCTCACAAAACGGAGTTTTACTGATGGGCGCTTCGGCGATCGCTACGATTGTTCTCACCGGCGGCTCGGTCAAGTTCCTTGTGGTGCTTTACAGTATCAATGTGTTTATTACGTTTTGTCTGTCCCATTTGGGAATGGTGCGGCATTGGTGGGTGGTGCGCGCCACAGTGCCAGCTTGGTGGAGAAAGATCATCGTTGCCGGGCTTGGTCTTATCGCCACTACCTTTATTCTATTATCCGTTATCGTGTTGAAGTTCAACGACGGTGGTTGGATCACTATTATTCTGACCGGGTCCATCATTGCCATTGCCGTCATTATTAAAAGGCATTATATTCACACAGCCCAATTGCTCCGCCGTCTTAATGCTCTTCTCCAGGAAGCAGCCTCATTCGAGCTTGAAAAAGGAGAAGTGCCCGCTCAGCCGATAGATCCCAATGCCAAGACCGCGGTGCTTATGGTCAATGGCTTTAACGGGTTGGGACTTCATACGCTTTTTAATGTGATACGCCTTTTTGGGAAAGAATTCAGGAATTTCGTATTTGTGGAGATAGGCGTTATCGACGCCGGAAATTTTAAGGGCGTGGATGAGGTGGGGCATCTAAAGACGCAGATCAGCAAGGATGTACAGCGCTATGTTTCTTTCATGCGCAGTCAGGGCTGTTTTGCTGAGGGGCTTTCCTATGTCGGGCTGGATGTGATAGGAGAAGCCGAAAAAATAGCCCCCGAAATTTTAAAACGATATCCTACCGCAGTATTCTTTGGCGGCCAGCTTGTGTTCCCGGAAGAAACCATGTTTACAAGACTCTTGCATAACCATACGGTTTTTGTGTTGCAAAGAAAATTTTACCAGCAGGGAATTCCTTTTGTTATTTTACCAATCAGAGTCGAATAGTCGAAGCTAAGGAGGGTTCTTGATGCTTAATCACAGAGCCGCTCTCATCCTGGTTTTGGCGGCGCTCATCCTGACAGCATGTGCCTATCTTCCCTCCCTGAGCAATGGATTCACCAATTGGGACGATTACGTAGCTCTCACCGAGAATAGTCAGATAAAGACCCTTTCGTGGAAGAACACCCTGCATTACTTTTCGGATCTTAAGCATACCGGCAGTGATTTTTACAAGCCGTTGGTTCTTTTATCTTACGCGGTCGAATACCATTTTTTCGGCCTGGACCCCCGCATTTATCATTTCACCAATCTTCTCCTTCATTTGGCCAACACAGGACTTGTGTTTTATCTGGTACTGCTGTTAGGGCAGACACCTTTCGTCTGCTTCGCTGTGGCGGCCTTGTTTGGGGTGCATCCCATGCATGTGGAGTCCGTCGCGTGGGTAACCCAGAGAAAAGACGTGCTCTACGCTTTCTTTTTTATTCTTTCGCTGATTTATTATCTTTTATACCGAAAAAGTTCCAAGGCAAAGGACTATGTGATCAGTGTATGTTTTTTTATCCTGTCGCTGATGTCAAAGCCCATGGCCGTCACGCTGGCCCCGGTGTTATTTCTTTTTGATTATCTGGAAAAAAGGCCTCTCGACCGGAGAATGTTTGCGGAGAAAATTCCATTCTTTGTGGCGGCTTTTATGTTTGGAATGCTGCTGTTGTTGACGTCGGCGTCTCCTCTGGATTTTACCCCGGCAATGAAGTTCCCGGATAATTTCTTGACGATGAGCGATGCGCTTGTTTTTTATATTAAAAAGTTATTCATCCCGATAAATCTTAGTTGTTTTTACGCTATTCCGGTTAAATCTGGGAATATCTTGCCGGGACTGCCTTCTTCACCCATTCTTCTCTTGGGAAGTGCTCTGCTGATATTTCTTTTCGGTCGGCGTTCGCGATCTCTGGTATTCGGTGTCTTGTTCTTTCTTTTGACCTTGTTGCCGACCTTACGGTTGGCGCCCGCCCTAACTTTGGCCGCAGATCATTATACGTATATCCCGTATTTTGGATTGTTCTATGTGGCCGCCCTGTGGATGGGGCTCTTTGTTGATAACCCGGGTTCTATATACCGAAAATATTTCGTAGCTTTTGTTTTTGGGTTGATATTGATCGCTTTAGGATGTCTGACCTGGCAGAGATGTGGTGTTTGGAAAGATAGCGAGACGTTATGGAAAGATGTGTTGCAAAAATATCATGAGATAAAAGAATCGCCGGAGGCAGCTGTCGCAAAATCGCAAAAGATATGCTATTTATCCAACGTGGCCATGACCACAGCGTATATCAATCTGGGCTGCTATTATTCGGACCGCGGCGATTATGAGGCGGCCATCGCTGCCTTTGATGATTCTTTGCGTTTTTGCAAAGATTATTCGCTTACATTGAGTAAACGGGCCAACGCTTATAGTCAGATTGGCCAGGGTGAGAAGGCGCTTGCGGATGCTGAGAGCGCGATAAGGGCGGTTGAAAATGAATATCAAGCGTCTTTGAAGCGCCGTGGAAAAGGAGAAGTTGTTGGCGATGCTTTGTGGGTCTTCTATCGTGATTTATTGGCAAAAGCATACATTGCTCGTGGTTTGGAGCACAGCGCCAGGGGCAGGGAAGAAAGGGCGGTGACTGATTATAATGAGGCGATTCTTCTGTGCCCGGGGAAAGCGGATCCTTATAATAACCGTGGCCATAGTTATGCAAAGCAAGAGGACTATGTACGCGCGATAGCCGATTACCGTCGCGCGCTTGAAATATCTCCCGGCTTTGAGTTAGCCCAAGCCAATTTGGAGATGGCGACGAACTTCCCCGGCAAGATCGCCCAACTGACCCGCGAGATCGAAAAGATGCCGGCGGCGGGATCTTATTGCGATCGTGGTATTTATTACGCGAAGCTTCATAACTTTCAGAAAGCGCTCCCGGATCTGGACCGCGCGATCGCGCTTGATCCGCTCATGGTCCGGGCCTTCAAAAACCGCGGCAGTGTCTATCAGGTGATGCATGATGATGAGCGTGCTCTGGCGGACTATAAAAATGCTTTTGCATTGGATCCGTTGGATCCGATTCTGCTGAGGCGGGTCTATTATCAGCAGGCGCTGATTCTGAGCCGAAATGGCCGAAAGCAGGAATCTATGCGGGCGTACAGGCGTTTTGAAGAGCTCGCAGATCAAAAAGGGATATGAACATCAGTCTGCGTCCTTTTTTTCCGGCATTTCTCGCGATTCTTTTGACCACTGTTTCTTTTCTTCCTTCTCTGAGTAATGGATTTACCAATTGGGATGACTCATATTCAGTTACCGAAAATGAGAATATCCGCGATCTTTCATGGAAAAATACCGCCCATTATTTTCTTGATTTCAGACATGACGATGAGGATTTTTATAAACCTCTGGTTTTATTGACTTATGCGGTTGAGTATCATTTTTTTGGACTGGATCCGCGTATTTATCATTTCACTAATCTCGCTTTGCATCTGGTCAATGTATTTCTGGTCTATTATTTAGCGATCCTATTGGGGGCGGCACCGGTAGCCTGTTTTTTTGTGTCCGCGTTTTTTGGTTTTCATCCGATGCACGTCGAATCCGTCGCGTGGGTAACACAGCGCAAGGATCTTTTGTACGCGCTGTTTTTTCTCATGGCTCTGATTTTTTATCAGACATACCGGCGGACAGACAGGAGGCGTTTCTATTGGTTTTGTTTTGGATTTTTTCTTTTATCGCTGGCATCTAAACCGATGGCCGTGACGTTTCCGGTGGTTTTATTGCTTCTGGACTATTTGGCCCAGAGGCCTTTAAGTTTCAAGCTTTTTACTGAGAAGTTGATTTTTTTCTTGGCGTCTTTGGCGATCGGCGTTTTGACAATTGCGACTGCATCTATATCTATGAAAAGTTCTTCTATTATGCATTTTCCTGGGAATATCCTGACCATGTGTGATTCGCTGGCATTGTATCTGGAAAAGTTTGTTTTGCCTTTTAACCTTTCCAATTTTTACGCGATCCCAAAAAAAGCAGGGTATGGACTTTTTTTGGCCATTCCATCGCCGGTTATTCTCATGTCGGTGGGGATGATTGTTATGTTCCTGAGCCGGTATTCGCGGACTATTTTGTTTGGTGTGCTATTTTTCTTGATCAATCTTCTGCCGACCCTGCGTCTTGCCCCCTCCGCTTTTTTGGCCGCGGATCATTATGTGTATATCGCCTATATTGGATTATTTTATCCGGTTGCGTTAGGCATAGGGCGCCTGTCAGAGATCGTAAGATCGAAACCTTTAAAAAAATGCTTACTGGTCTTTTTTTTGGCACTGCTCTTGGCCGGTTGCGGATATTTGACTTTTAAACGCTGCGGTGTCTGGAAGGATAGCCGGATCCTCTGGAACAATGTCCTTGAGAAATACCGAAAAGCACAAACTTTTGGAGATCGGACCTCTCGACCCGCATTGCCGAAATGGCTCAGCCCGCCTGAATATGAGCTTACTGATGCGCTGATGAATGCTAACAATCATCTGGCGGACTATTATATTTCTCTGGACGACTATGAGAAGGCTGTTTTCTATTCGAGCGAGTCTATACGCTTGCTACGCGCTAATGCGAAAGCTTACAGTGACAGAGGCTATGCCTATAGCCAGATGGATCAGCCCCGCAAGGCTCTTAGGGATTTTAATCGTATGATTCGTCAGACCTGGTTGGATTATTATCGAGCGACAGATTCTAAAGAAAGCCGGTCCGGCAAGAGCAGGGGCGGTTTTGGTTCGAGGGATTATTATTTGTACTCGGTCGCGCAAGCCTATGTTGATCGCGGGGCCCTCAAAAGCATGATGGGACTTGAAAAGAAGGCGGTGGCTGATTATGGCCGGGCGCTTACGTTGCAGCCTGACATGAAGGAGGCTTACAACAACCGTGGCTGGAGTTATGGGAAAATAGGAGAGTATGCCAGGGCAGAAAATGATTATCGACGGGCCCTTGAGGTAGACCCCGGGTTTGAAATAGGAAAATTTAATCTGGCTCAGCTGCAGGCTTGTCAAAAAAAACTCCAGGAACTTGAAGGCGCTGTCAATGACGCCGATCCTTTCGCGAGGGCCAAAGCGCATAGCTGGCGAGGGGCAATCTATGGGAAGATGGGTAATTTTGAAAGAGCTTTACGCGAACTCGGCCAGGCTATTGAACTGGATCCCCAGTTGATCTCAGCTTATGTCACGCGCGGGAACGTTTATCAGGAGACGCGCAAAAACGAGCAGGCGTTGGCCGATTATTCCAAGGCTCTTTCCCTGGATCCGAGTCTGCATGAGGTCTATTTTTATAAGTATGTAATATTCGGCCGTATGGGTCGGCAGGAAGAGTCGCATGCGGCTTATCAGAAATTTGAAGAGTTGCATGGCAAGATCCCTGCGGGGGAGAAGGTGGTTATCAGACGGTAAGAAAATCGCTTTTTGCGATGGATATAGCCAGTCGGGCGTTTTTTATAAAAAAATCAGTCTTTTAACAAAGGAGGCAGTATGGAACGAAAGAATATATCAACAGGTTCCAAATGGGAGCCTATCATTGGTTACTCGAGAGCGGTTAAGATTGGCTCCCAGATTTTTGTGTCGGGAACTACCTCTACGACTCCTGGCGGTTTTGTCGGAGCCGGTGACCTTTACGCGCAGACGGTACAGGCGCTCAAGAATATTGAATCTGCTCTAAAGCAGGCGGGCGCTTCAATGCAAAATGTGGTACGCACCCGTATGTATTTGGCCAATATCGCCGACTGGGAAAATGCCGCTAAGGCACATGGTGAATTCTTTGGCAATATCCGCCCGGCAACGACGATGGTGGAGGTCTCAAAGCTCATCGACGCGCAAATGCTCATTGAGATCGAAGCAGACGCCGTTGTATAAGGCGACGCGGCATTATAAATTGATCACAAACACTCAATCAATCAGATGCAGGCAGTTTATGTTCCAACTGAGACGAATCCTCCTATCTGGAAGTGAGCGCGCCCGATAGAGTATGCCAAATTCGATGATAGAGATAAGGAAAAAAAGCCCTTAGGAGCATTGGGCGGGGTGAAAGGATAATATTCAACAATTAAGCCTTGTCATGATATTATGAGAATGTGCAATTTTTTATAAGAAACCACTTAACAAGGAGGAGAAATGAGCAAGAGAACGTTGATGTTGGGTATTATGTTAGTTTTGGCGCTGGCGGTTTGTGCAAAAGCTTACGCAGCGGGCGCGACTGCTGAAGAAACCACAGCTTGGCAGGGTTTTTGGAATTCGCTCGGCGGATTTACTTACAACGCACTGCCCTGGAACTGGGGCAACTGGTGGGGCAAATAAGCGGTCTTTGATCGCTGATTGCAAGGGGGCGCGGGCGACCGCGCCCTTTTTTTTGCTTTTTTTACGATATGGAAGGTTCGAATATTCCGATAACTGCCAAGCCGTTTCGGTCGATTTTTTCTGATGGATGAAAAGGCTTTAATTTCTCGTCTTGTAGCAAACAAACTCCTGATCGTATTTCGAACTGCGGCGGCATGTTGTCAGGCAGAATCAACCGATAGTTCTCGATGACTCGTTCCCCGGCTTTCCAGGACGAGGTGGGCCGAAGTCCGTAGCAGATAAGTCTTTTCTCCTCAAAAATAAGAGCTCCTTTTTTATCGATTGCCCAGATTGTCATAGAATAATCTGGCAGGTTATTCTTAAGGCACCGCCAGTCAATAGACAAATTTATTTTGGTCAGATGTTTACCCTTTTGGGATAAAGCCACCCAGACACCGTGTAGCTCTATATCTCCGGCAGAGGCTTGCAGGAGAGTGGTGGGCTCATCACTTGGCGGATTAACCTGGTAGAGTGCTCCCATTCCGCTGGAACCTTTTTTGAATAAAACTTTATTTGCCCCAAAATCAACGGGTTCCCATTGGCGTGATGAAAAGAACGATGGCGCGCAATTTTGCAATTCAGGTCTAAGAATGAAATAAAAATCCAGCGCATCATAAAGGAGATACTTTACGTCGGATGGCAGAGCCGTCGGAGGCAGGCCTGCGGGCATCGGGTGATTTGCTGACAAAATCCAGCCAGACTCACAAACCGACTGATAGAGCCGGACATAAGGCCTGGATGTGTGCCTCATAGCATTAATAAATGATTCGCTGATCGCGGTCTTCGTGTCATTAGGTATCTTTTCAAT
>CAZAPB010000057.1:9268-9540 GCA_964486835.1 uncultured Planctomycetia bacterium | reverse complement strand
TGATGAGTTGCTTGAGATGTTGGCGCTCGAATCATAATTGTTGGAGCTTAAGAGTGATCCTACCGCGATGGCGGCGGGCGTGGTTGTTGAAGCAGAGCTTTCCAAAGGAAGTGGCATCCTGGCGACAGTGCTCGTGCAAGATGGAACTTTACGTATCGGCGACGCGATCATTGTCGGTGATAAGTGCGGCAAGATACGCGCGATGATCAATGATCACGGTCAGCGTATCAAGGAAGCAACTCCCTCCACACCGGTTGCCATTCTCGGTCTGT
>CAZAPB010000057.1:5204-9258 GCA_964486835.1 uncultured Planctomycetia bacterium | reverse complement strand
CCCCGCCGAAAGCTATGTCAAGGCCGGTGGCATGAGAGTGAAAAACGGAGGCGAGGACTTTTATTTTCTTCAGGCCCTCAGAAAAATCGGCCGCGTCGGAGAAATTCTTTCCTCCCGCGCGCATCCCTCCGCCCGCCCTTCCGCAAGGGCCCCGTTCGGAACAGGCCCTAAAATTCGCGAGATCATAGAGGACAAGCAAAGAAAATTGCAAGAGAACGGCATGCCTGATACTTCGCATGTGACACTCGAGCACTTGCTTGAGGACATTAAATCAGGCAAGGTCGAAGAATTAAAACTTATCATCAAATCAGATGTGCAAGGGTCCGTCGAGGCGTTGCGTTCAACGCTTGCCAAAATTCCCGCAAAGAACGTGCGGCTTAATGTTATTCATATAGGCGTGGGTGATATTACCGAGTCTGACGTCATGTTGGCGGCCGCTTCTAACGCGGTCGTTATCGGATTTCACGTCAGCATGTCTTCTACCGCAAGAGATATTGCCGACCGCGAGCAGGTCGATGTGCGTTTTTATGAAATTATTTACGAGGCTAAGACCGCCATCGAAAAAGCGATGGAAGGGCTTCTGGAACCCGAGTCCAAGGAAGTCTTTGTGGGTATTGCCGAGGTGCGTCAGGTGTTCAAGGTTTCCAAAACCGGTACGATCGCCGGATGCAGTGTGCAAAAAGGCAAGATTGTCCGCAATTTTCAATGCCGCGTGATCCGCGGGGGGCAAAAGGTACACGAAGGCAAGATTGAAAGTTTGAAGCGTTTCAAGGACGATGCCCGCGAAGTGCTGGAAGGCTTTGAATGCGGTATTGGCGTGTCAAACTTTGACCAGATATTGCCGGCTGACCGCATTGAAGTTTTTGAGATCCAAAAAAAGGCCAGAAAACTTGAATAGACCATTAAAAGATCAAAGATTAAAGATTAAAAATCAAAGAGAAATCAGCTTGATTTATCTTTTATCTTTTATCTTTGATCTTTGATCTATTATGGGGCGGGTGCTCTCCGGAATGAGGCCGACCGGCCCTTTGCATCTAGGCCACCTACTTGGCGCCCTGGATAACTGGAAAAAACTCCAAGCGGACCACGAATGTTATTTTATGGTCGCCGACCTGCACGCACTGATGGGTGAGTACGAAAATCCGGCCAAGATCCGCGAATACACAACCCGAATGATTTCTGACTGGATCGCCTACGGTATTTATCCCGAAAATATTTTTATACAATCAGAGATACCCGAACACGCGGAATTGGCGTTGATTCTGGGCATGATGACTCCCTTGGGCTGGTTGGAACGCAACCCGACGTACAAGGAGCAACTGCGCGAGATCGAAGGCCGCGACCTGACGACTTATGGTTTTTTGGGTTATCCGGTGCTTCAGGCGGCGGATATCATGCTGTATAAGGCTGACATGGTGCCGGTGGGCGAGGATCAGAAGGCTCATCTGGAGCTGACGCGCGAGATCGTGCGACGTTTTACGAATTTGTATGGCAAGGCTATATTTCCGGAACCCAAGGAGATCCTAACCGCGCAGGCTAAGCTTCTCGGCACAGACCGCCGGAAGATGTCAAAGAGCTATGACAACGCGATCAACCTTTCGGATGATGAGGTGACGATCCGCAAAAAAGTACAATCCATGATCACGGATCCGTCCCGCATCAAAGTTTCGGATCCAGGCCATCCGGATGAGTGTAATGTTTTTTCCTACTACAAGTTCTTTTCAAATGACTCAAAACTGATTGAGGACGTGCGCGACTGGTGCAGTGCGGCTAAAAAAGGTTGCACTGACTGCAAAAAAAATTCAGCGGATGTTCTTTTGAAGTATCTGAAAGCTCTGCAAGTAGAAGAGCCCACTCATAAAACTGTAAGTAAGGATGACGTCGATCGATTACAAACAGGGCAGAACCGTGCGCAGAAGCGAGCGACGGAAACACTGGCCCAAGTCAAAGAACTTTTGCATTTGGAAGTCCGGTCGTGACTGATTATAAAATACGGCTTGATATTTTCGAGGGGCCGCTTGATCTTCTGTTGCATTTGATCAAGAGGGATGAGTTCAACATTTATGACATCCCTATCATGAAGATCACTCATCAGTATCTGGAATACCTCAACCTGATGGAGGATCTCAATCTTGAGATTGCCGGAGAGTTCCTGGTAATGGCCGCGACGCTGATGCAGATCAAATCGCGTATGTTGCTACCTCCTGACCCCGCCGGGCTTGAGACTCAGGAAGAGGATCCGCGCGCCGAGCTTGTGCGGCGTCTTCTGGAATATAAGGCCTTTAAAGAAGCAGCTGAAAAATTCCGGGAATTAGAAACGCGCCAAAGTGGTGTTTTTGGCCGTTTTGGCAGTGAGCCTGAGTTTGAGGATGACGGGATGTCGATCGGTGAGGTGTCACTTTTCGATCTTTTGTCAGCATTTGCCAAGGTGTTGAAGAGCTTTCCTCAGGACGCGGCTCATGAGATACTAAAGGACGAGTATACGGTACCGGAAAAAATACTGGATATCACTGAGCGCCTGAAAAAAGATGGCAGGATACAATTTAGCCGGCTCTTCAGGTTAGCTAAGAACAAACTTGAGGCGATCACGATATTCCTGGCGCTCTTGGAGTTGGTGCGTCAAAAAGAAGTATTGATCGAGCAGGATGGGCAGTTTGGAGAGATCGAAATCATGCGTAACTCCTCCGCCATCGCGGAGAATTAGGAGATATTTTGGAACAAGATCTTAAGTTTATCATTGAGGCGATTCTGTTCGCCTCCGACCGCTGCCTTACCGCCGAGGAGCTAAAAAATGCTTTTGACGCGGAAGCGTCGGTACCGGAGATCAAAGAAGCGCTCGCACAGCTTGCCGATGAGTATCAGGCGCAGGGAAGAGGTTTTATTCTGCGGGAGATCGCGGGTGGGTGGCAGATTCTTACTCATGAGCGGTTTTCTTCTTATCTGAAAAAATTCTATCAGGCTCGCGAGAAAAAAAGGCTTACCCCCGCCAGCCTTGAAACGCTTTCGGTCGTTGCCTATAAACAGCCGGTCACAAAAGCAGATATCGAATTCATTCGTGGCGTAAACGTCGACGGGCCTTTGCGGACGCTTTTAGAAAAAAATCTTGTTAAGATCGTCGGCCGCAAGGAAGTGCCGGGCCGTCCAATATTGTATGGTACGACCAAGGAATTTTTGTCGCACTTTGGCCTCAATACCGTCAAGGAGTTGCCGCCGCTTTCTGAGTTTAGCGAAAAGGATCTCGACCCCAGTCTTTTACCGCCACTACTTCGTTATAATGATGTTTTATCTTCACCGGATCAAGCAGGGGATGGATTGTCGCAGATAAAAGACGAACCCCAAGCTCATGAGGGCGATCCGTTGGTTAGGGGAGAAAGCAGTACTCATCAGTCCAGCCAGGAGGACACCGCCGGTGAGCCTAGAGAAAATTAGAAGAAAAATAGACGCTCTTGATTCAAAGATTATAAGCCTTTTAAGTCTTCGGGCCCGCGCTTCGCAGGAGATCGGCCGGTTGAAAATGAAAGAAGGCCATGGTGTTTATGCGCCTCACCGTGAGAAGCAAGTATTGGATCGGTTGAAATCGCTCTCCAAAGATCCGGTGACGCCCGAGGCTATCGAGGCGATCTACCGTGAGATTATGTCCTTTTCTATCAGCCTTGAGAAAAAAGTGAAGATTGCTTATCTGGGCCCTGCGGTAACTTATACGCACCAGGCTGCGCAGAAAAAATTTGGCTCATCGGTGGATTACGAGGCGTGCACGACCATTACCGATGTGTTCGCTGAGGTCGAACAGGGCCGCGCGGATTATGGTGTTGTGCCTGTGGAAAATTCCACCGAGGGCGCTGTTAACCATACGCTGGACATGTTCATCGAGTCCGGCCTGAAGATATATGGTGAGATATTCCTGGCGGTGCATCACTGCTTGATGTCTAAAGACCTCCCTGTCAAGGACGTGACGCAGGTATACTCCAAGGACCAGGTTTTTGGTCAATGCCGCCTTTGGATCGAGGCGCACTTGCACAATGTGGACCTTATTCCGACTAACAGCACGGCTGAA
>CAZAPB010000057.1:1485-5194 GCA_964486835.1 uncultured Planctomycetia bacterium | reverse complement strand
TTGCCAACGATACTAATCAGGCCGGTATTGCCTGTATTGCCTCGCGCATTGCCGCCGATGTGTATGGCCTTAAGGTATTGACCTCGTCGATTGAGGATAACCCCAACAACACAACCCGTTTCTTGATTGTCTCCCGTACGGAGGCCAAACCAACCAGTTCGGACAAGACTTCTATTGTGTTTGAGGTCAAGGACCGCTCGGGAGCGTTGCATGACATTCTGGTGCCTTTCAAGAAAGCCCGTATCAACCTGACCAAGATTGAGTCGCGGCCCTCCAAGAGAAAAGTATGGAGTTATTTTTTCTTTGTAGATTTCGTTGGACATCATGATGAGCGGCGTATCCAAAAGGCTTTGCAGGGACTTGAAAAACAATGCACTTTTTTCAAGATTCTTGGCTCCTACCCAAAAGCGGAATAGCCGATGAGCCCTCTGCTTTCTTTAACTTTCCCAAAAATCTGCGTTTGCCCGGAGGCGGAAAAGTGAATTTTTTCTCAACTATCAAGGGTTACCTGACCCATGTAAAAACATATCAACCCGGTAAGCCCATCGAGGAGGTACAGCGTGAGTACGGAGTTCGAGACGCGATCAAGATGGCTTCCAATGAGAATGCTCTGGGTCCTTCACCCATGGCAGTGGCCGCGATGCGCGCCAATCTTCTCAAAGTACACCGTTATCCCGACGGCGGATGTTATTACTTGCGCGAAAAACTCTCGAAGCACCTTAAGGTCAATCCGGAGATGCTGGTGTTTGGCAATGGATCGGACGAGATACTGGTTTTTGTCGTCCGTGCTTTTGTCGGCAAGGCGGATGAGGTAATCATCGCGGATCCGACATTTCTGATCTATGAGATAGCCACGCAGGTGGAAGATGGCGTTGTCGTGAAAGTGCCCATGAAGAACTTCGCTTATGACCTTGAAGGCATGAAAAAAAAGATTAGTCCCAGAACACGGCTTATTTTTATCGCCAACCCCGACAATCCGGTCGGCACCTACGTCAGTGCTAAGCGTCTCAACTGGTTCCTCAATCTTGTTCCTAAGGACGTCATTGTTGTGGTTGATGAGGCTTATTATGAGTTTGCGCGTCCTCAAAAAGATTATCCTGACACGCTCTCGCTCTTGCGGGCTCACAAGAACCTTATTGTTACGCGTACTTTTTCTAAGGCTTATGGCCTATCGGGCCTGCGAGTAGGTTACGCGATCGCGGATCCCTCGGTAACCGCGGCGCTCAACAAGGTGCGTGAACCGTTCAATGTCAATTTGTTGGCGCAAGTCGGGGCCGCCGCCGCCCTCGACGACAAGGCCCATTTGAAAAAGACCGTTGAGATGACCAACGAGGGCCGGCAGTACCTTACCGAACAATTGACCGAGCTAGGCTGTCAGGTAGTGGAGACCGCAACCAACTTTATTCTCGCCGATCTTAAGATGGATGCCGCCAAGGTCAACGAAAAGCTTTTGCGCCGCGGCGTCATTGTGCGCCCGATGGCGGTCTGGGGTCTGCCGAGCTTTATTCGTGTCACTATCGGCCGCTCCCGGGAGAACCGTTTTTTTATCCGCCAGATCAAACAAGTTTTTAAGGAATGCGATATTACCCACGGATGTGAAGAAAACAGGAGAAAGTCATGATCATTGTTCTAAAACCAGGAGCCACTAAAAAAGAGATCCAGCATGTTGAAGCCAAGATTCGCCAGTTGGGTTTAAAACCAATGCTGTCTGTCGGCAAAGAGCGCACAATCGTCGGCGTGATCGGCGAAGAGGATAAGGCGCGCCTTCAGCCTTTTGAGGCGTATCCGGGCGTCGAGAGCGTGGTCCAGATCCAAAAGCCTTACAAGTTTGTTTCGCGCGAGTTCAAAAAAGAGAATAGCGTGATCAAAATCGGTCCGGGTGTCGAGGTTGGAGGTAAGAAAATTGTTATCATGGCCGGCCCTTGTACCGTAGAGAGCCGCGAGCGTTTATTCGGCATCGCCAAGGCCGTAAAAAAATTAGGCGCTACAGTATTGCGCGGTGGAGCATTTAAACCCCGCACCTCGCCGTATTCATTCCAGGGCCTCGGTGATAAAGGCATGAAAA
Source organism: uncultured Planctomycetia bacterium (assembly GCA_964486835.1). Lineage (GTDB taxonomy): Bacteria > Omnitrophota > Gorgyraeia > 2-02-FULL-51-18 > 2-02-FULL-51-18 > CAMDWQ01. The sequence goes on along the minus strand of CAZAPB010000057.1, from coordinate 3,129 downwards.
TGCTCTTTGAAGCCAAGCAGGAAGCCGGTCTTCCTATTGTGACCGAGATCATGGACCCGCGCGATCTACCACTGTTTCTTAAGTACGCCGATATTATCCAGATCGGCGCGCGCAATATGCAAAACTTCGAGCTTTTGAAGGAAGTCGGTAAGACCAGAAAGCCTATTCTTCTCAAGCGAGGAATGGCCAACACCATCAAAGATTTCCTTCTATCCGCCGAATATATCCAGTCTGAAGGCAACAACAATATTCTCCTCTGCGAGCGCGGTATCCGTACTTTTGAGGACGCGACGCGCTTCACGCTGGATATCAGCGCAGTCCCTGTCATCAAGAAGCTGAGTCACTTGCCTGTAGTGATCGATCCGTCGCACTGCTCAGGCATCTGGGACTACGTGGCTCCGCTTTCGAGGGCCGCCGTTGCTGTTGGCGCCGACGCACTACTCATTGAAGTGCACGACGAACCGGAAAAAGCGCTTTGTGACGGACCCCAGGCGCTCAAGATCGATAAGTTCACCGCACTCATGAAGGAAATGCGTCTTATTGCCGCCGCGGTGGGCAGGTCGATATAACATAATGGTTAAAAGTACGGAAGTCTCGTCGGGTCCTGTCGCGTCGACAGCCCCATTTCGTACTCGTGTAACTGGCGTTCACTCCGTGCGAAATGGAGCGCCCCGTCTTTGCGCCACCCGACGAAAGTATTGATTGATATTATAAGCGAGAGCAGTGCGAATGTTGATATAAATTTTTTTTTAAAAAGGAGATCTGCGTCAATGTCTAACAGCGCCGTAGCTATCTTGGTTGTTATTTGCATCGTAGTTATTATTGGTTCCTGGCGCCGCTTTTCCAAAGCGCTCGCCGAACCGATAAATGCCAAGAGCTACGATATGTACAAGGTAGAGAAGGCGAGTCTTAAGGTGTATTTGGTTTCGGGAATTCTGTTCTCGATTATTTATCCGCTGATACTTTTTTACAGTCAATCTACCACTGAGGGAAATTCATTTCTTTTTTTGCTTGGGCTATTTTATGTCGTTGAGGGGTTACTGAGTTGGCATTGGCAGAAAACTTTTGCCACCAAATTAGAGGTGCTTTCTAAGTCTGAGATCGTCCAATTGGAGTCAGAGATTGCCCAATTGGAAGAAGCTCAAAAACATAAACGCGGTACACGCGCCTACCGTAAAGCAAAAGTGGCTGCTTGGATTGTGACATGCATTTTCATTGTTTTCTGTGTTTACTATGGTTATACGACTGTGAAGAGTATTTTCTGATGAAAAAACCGCTTTTCCCAACGATTGTTATTGTCGGCGTTGGCCTTATTGGCGGCTCGATCGGCATGGCGATAAAAAAATGTGGCTTGGCCAGACTGGTTATCGGGGTGGCTCGTCGAAAAGCTACTCTTAAAGAAGCTCTCGCGAAGGGCGCTATCCATATCGGTGTGCTCAATATCGAAGCGGTGGGAGCCGGAGACCTTGTAATTCTTTGCTCTCCTGTTTCTACAATCGCCGCACAAATGAAGCTTATCGCGCCGTATCTGAAAAAAGGCGCCATTGTCATTGACGCCGGAAGCTCCAAAGGGCTTATCGGGAAAGAAGCAAAAAAATATCTGAAGAAAAATGTATTCGTTGGGTGCCATCCCATGGCAGGCAA
>CAZAPB010000057.1:0-1475 GCA_964486835.1 uncultured Planctomycetia bacterium | reverse complement strand
AAAAGGTGTCGAAGCTGCGGAATCAGGTCTTTTCGGGGGAAGCATTTGTTTTGTCACCACTGCGCATCCTAAGATTGCGGCATTTTGGAAAGCTCTCGGCGCTCGTCCTGTGGTTTTGAGCGCATCTTCTCACGACCGTATTGTTGGCGCGATGAGTCACACCCCGCACGCGATCGCGTTCTCTCTTTTTCAAAGTAAAAAAGATTACCCTTCTAATCTTCCGGTCAACCCAAGCATGCGTGAATTCTCGCGGTTGGCTAGCTCCGACCCGCGCGTGTGGGCCGATATCTTCGCGTCCAACCGCCAGGTGCTTTTGGCGACGCTCGAGGATTTTGAGAAAAGGGGACTTCAACCGTTAAAACGTCTTTTACGAAAGGGCGATAGAGAAGGTTTGGCGCGGTTTATTGCCGCGGCAAACAAAGCCTCATCGTATTTATCATGAAGAAAAGTAAACTTATCCGATCAAAGAAGAGGAGAAGCGGCAGGACTGCTTCTCGTCGAAAGCTTATTATCGCCATAGACGGTCCCGCCGGAAGCGGCAAATCCTCGACAGCCAAAGCGTTGGCCGCCAGGCTTCACCTGCCTTATGTGGATTCTGGAGCGATGTACCGCTGTGTGACTCTCAAAGCAATGCAGGAAGGGATCTCTTTTGATTCCAAATTTGATGACAAAAAAAGGCTTCTTGATATTGCTAAAAGTTGCAAGATACGATTGACCACTTCTCCCAAAGGCGCTCAAAAAGTCTATCTTGACGGCAAGGATGTCTCTCTTGCTATCCGTGAGCCCGCCCTTACGCAGAATGTATACCATATTGCGCAAGAACCCCTGATCCGTCATGAAATGGTTGCTAAGCAGAAGTTGATGGGAAAAAAAGACGGCGCTGTGATGGAGGGACGAGACATTGGCACTGTTGTTTTTCCGAAAGCAGATTACAAATTCTATTTTGAGGCCAACCCGGATGTACGCGCCAAACGTCGCCAACGCGATTTGGCAGGCGCCGGTAAGAAGGTGGCGATTAATAAGGTGTTAGAAGATATACAATTTAGAGATAAGACTGACTACGACCGCAAAGAAGGTCCCTTAAAGAAGGCCAAAGACGCGTTCCTGATAGACACCTCCTTATTGACAATCGATGAGACGGTTGATAAAATTATAACCCTTATTTCGAATGAGTAGCTATAAGGGAAATCGGGTCGCTTACGGGCTTACGCGGCTAGCTTTTTTCTTGCTGTTCAAAGTGATGTTTAACTTTCGTCATTTTGGCACAGAGCGCGTACCCAAAGATACTGATAAGCGTGGGGTTATACTGGCTGGCAATCATACTAGCTATGCCGACCCTCCGATCATGGCCATCTCGCTTCACCGAAGGGTGACGTACTTGGCCAAAGAGTATTTATTTAAGAATTTTTTTGTAGTGCCTGTTCTGCGCGGAGTCGGTTGCTTTTCGATCAAGAGCGACAAAGAAGACTTTAGGA
>CAZAPB010000056.1:4621-9559 GCA_964486835.1 uncultured Planctomycetia bacterium | reverse complement strand
AAAATTTGCCCCGCCGGACGAGGAAGCAAGCCGCCGCCACCGTGAGAGCATGCATGGTGCCAAAACACCCGAGCCGGTCCTTATTGCGCTCAACGCTTCGCGCGATGCCGCGAAGAAACCCGTGCACATTGCGCAAGATATACATGGCGGCAACATACGTCTCTATATTCAGCAGGCGGAGGGCTATTTGTGGACCGTTTTCGGTGAAAAAGGCACGATGACGGTTTACTATCTCGACAAAAATATGGATCCGGTTGGTCTTGTTCGCCGCGGCGGCTATACGGCAGGGAAATTTACCTGGGAGAAGAAGCGCGGCGTAAAACCCTTGGATCGGCCTGACTTGGCAAAAATTAAGGCAGAACTCGAGCGCTTGGGCTATCGGGCTACTTTGGGGGGAGGGGCCCGCTTGGCCCTAGCGCCGCTTAATGTTGGCGCGAAGCTAGCCAACGATGTCGTGTTTGGCGACCGCCAAACACCCGGCAGGCTTTTAACAGTCGAGGAAATGAAGCCATGGATTGGACCGCGCGGGCGCAGTTTGCAAATCAGTACCGGTGGCCATAGGAATTTCATAATGCCGGTGTCATTCAAGGGTAAGGAAGTTTATAAAATTCCCGTGGTGCGTGATGGGGCCGGATTGTTGAAGGCGGTATATTCAAAGCCTTGGGGTCAGACGATCAATGCCTGGATCTTTGTAGATGCAGAACATCCCGACAATCAGTTATTTGTCAGGATGGAAGACTCAAATGTTCATTTCAGTCTATTGCAGGCAGACGCTCGTGAAGAAACTGTTCAGTTGCATCATCGTCACGACTCTGCTCAGATGCCCTTGGTTGAGACAGTGCGGTGCGGAAGGACATTTGTGGATGGTGTTCTCGGAGTTTCGGGATCGCACGGGCCCCAAAGGGCGCTTAGTATCAGGGATATGTTGATTGCCCAGGCCCATTGGGCGCGTGGCATGCGTCCGATGAAAAGCTCCAATGTGCACCTGTTCGGCCATTCTTTTAATCTGAGTCTCCCCGAGATCATTTCGGCAAAATCAGGCACCGGTAAAACGGGCCGGTTGTTTGCCGAAAGGATTATTTTGTACAAAAACGCGAGATTTTTCTGTCTCATTGATCCATGCAACCGGGAAAATTTTCTTTCATTTGAACATGTCTACGACGAAGAAGGCAGGGAGTTTGTTTATGTATCTCATCCGGACAGCGAAGGACCAGATATCTTTCCGATGCCCGCAAAGAAGGGGAACCCCGTGGATGAAATCAAGCTGACCGATTTACCGACGGGAAAAGTATTCATGAAAAGTATTTCCCGAAAATTATGGGCTTATGATCCATGGGAGTCTCATGGCCAGGAAAATTCGCCGGCTGCCAAAGTTGACATCGCGAGCTCTGAGTCCACCATTCGTTGGCGTATTTCTTTTGGTCCTGCGGACGGAAGCAGTGAACGGAGCGTACTTGTATTAAAAACCCCCAGTGCTACAACGCCGGCCATCGGCGGCCTCAAGAAAGAATCAAAAGCTCCTCGTCCCGATAGTTTTTCGATCCCTATCCTATTCCTTGATCCTCTGCCGGTAAATATGGCCGCGGAAGAAGGTGTGGCCCTCGTGCCGGTGCCGGAAATGAAGGACTTGCCCGAATGGCTGTATATGCGCCGCGGCGGAGAGGAACTTTATCTTGCAAAGACAGATAAGACAACAAGAGACGAAGACGGGATTGACTACAGGCAGTACAGGCGCATTCCGGCGCGGCGTATCGTGGGATCTATGTTATTTGTGGAGAATGAAAAAGTGCTTATCGGAGGGGTCCGGATCAATGTGTCCTCCGGCGGTACAGCGCCGCCCGCGAAGGGGGGCGCGGTTTTTGTCCGGACGCAGAGAGGGATTGATTATAGAACACTTGCCACCGTTCTTGACGGGTTGAGAAAACGGCTTGGCCCAAAAATCGTGGTCCAGGGTACTGAGAATATGGTAGACCGTTTTAAATCTGATTTTTCAAGCTTGCGGCATGCCCGGCAATATTATGAGGTTGAGGGTATTGATGAAGACGGCAATCTTACGCTTAAAGTTGATTTAAAGATTTTTCCAAACGAGAGAGAATTTAATGGATATCTGGATAGTTTAGCCAAAACGATCCGCGAGGTTAGTGTGCGCATCAATGGGGCACGGCTGGCGACGCTGGATACGGCTCAGACTGATGATCTCTTAAGGGGTCAAATCTCTTCTTGGCCACAACTTGGCGGTGGTCAGAGCGGTAAAAAAAATATGTATCCAAGTATGACCCCATTACTGGTTTCTGGAAAAAAACAGAGTGCGCGTGTCCTCCGAAGCTCGGAGAGCGCAGGAGGGAGGCTGGCAAAATTGTCCGCGGCTCAAATGCTTGTTGAGATCGTGGGTGGCAAGAACGCGGCGGTAGAAGTACGTTCTAAACAAATTGGCGCTAACTCGGTAGGAATGACCAATACTGCGGAGGTGGAATCATTGGCGGAATCATTTCCGATGGATGATCTCACGGCGGATGAAAAAATCCGTATCAGTAATGGAAATATTTTGGTCGCGGGCCCCGGTGATACCGCGAAGGAAATATTGGCAATGCTTCGGTTATTTCCGAAAGCTAAATCGATTCACGTGGTCGATGCCCATTATTCAAATCTAGAGAAGATCCAGGCCGAGCTGAGCGCCCTTTCTGATATTCCGGTTGATCGTATTAAGCTGCACCACGCTTCATTGGCCGATCTCCCGTTTGAGAGCGGTTTTTTTGATCTGTCCTATTCCAGCTATACGTTTGTGCTTGATCTGGCTGAGGACGCGGGACACGTATGGGCCGGGGAGATCAGGCGCGTCCTGGGAAACGGCGGTCTACATTGGTCTTTAGCCGAAGATAGCTATTATTTCACGAGCGGTTTTGAAAGCAGGAGATATTACATAGCAGGCGCTCTCTATGTCCAGAAAGCGTTGCCTTTGGTAACGCCGATCGAGATTTTAAGGCCGGTCATATTGAACGACAACGGTTCTCCGGAAGAGATCACTCTATCTGTTCGGGTTGGTGATCAAGAACATCGGCTCAGATTAGAGCAAAAAGATTATTATGTTTTTCCGAATACGATCCGTGTTTTATATGACATTTATTTGAATGGCAAAACCACTAACAGGGTGATGTCGTTCTGGCTTGACGAAGATGGAACGCTTAGCTCTCACGGTCAAATTTATTTGAATGAACCATTATTGGATCGTCAGCTTAATAAATTATTCGATCGATGGATCGGCCAGAAATTTAATATAAAAAATCCTGAATTTGCGGGCGGCTCCCAAAATCCTGATGGCGGGAGGCTGGCGGCCTCATCAATCTTGGGCACGACAGAGACCGATGATCTAGCGGCCGCGATGTCTACTTTAGACACGCTAGTCGAACAAACGCTTCCTAAGACTGTTGCCGCGGGGGATGTGATGGTAATCAGCATCTTGGGCGGGGGAGGAATGGGCACTTCGACGGTGCTAGAAATGATCAGGAAGGCGGGATTGAGTGCTGTCGGTCCAGATCTGATTCAATGCATTGACACGGATGAATACAGGCCCGCCTACATGACCGTTGGCAAGAGGTTTGTAGGTTATACTTTCAACCCACAGGCCACTAACCCAATCTATTTCCAGATAGGCGAAGGGCAAGTTTTTGAGCAATTTTTGGATTATCCGAAATTTGACAATGACATGGCATCACTTCGTAATAAACCGTTCAAGATCCTTGTGCTGGGGGGTGTGTATAGTGAATATCTCGCACGAAGGATGGGACGCAGACCTGATCTGCAAGTAATGTTGAACATTGACGAGAATACGGTTATGAGCCGTACGGGGTTAGATTTAGGACGAATTAGATCAGCGCGGGCAGCGCTGCACAGAGTCGCGCAAAATATTCGAACAGATTTGTTGATCGATAATTCCAAACCGCAAGATTTTAGAAAAATTACGGACGAAAGAAGGCGCCGTTTTGACCCCAGACGGATCGGGCGTGATCTAAGGGAGATGCCAAATTATTCTCTTCCACCGCGGATCAGCCCTGTCTTGGAAAGTCAGATAAGACGTGAGCTGCAAGCCCAGCCGGCGTCGGCGTATGTTCTCTCACGTGGCTCAGAGGTATCCCTAAAAATTGTATCAACGAGCTTATTCCATCGGGGCTCCGGCGTTCAAATAAAGGGAAATGAAATCATGTTACGGATCGATATATCCAGCGCACCGGCGATCCATGCCTCATTCGAGGCGGTCACTCCTCAGTTGCGGACGATGCTACGCCAAAATAATTGGCTCTTACCGGAAGACCAGCTCCGACAATACGAAGCCCTGCATTCGCGTTCGCACGCGTTGCCCGGTGAAAAAAGAAATTTGATAGTCCGGATGGCGGACGGGCTATTTGAAACGACGCTCAGCGCCGATGAGAAGAGCCGGATCGATCTTATGATCCGCGTTGTTTCTCACCTGATGCATTTGGGCCTGACCAACCGGCAGGCTGATTTCCAGGCAGACAGCTTGAAGTTTTCTGAATTGATCAAAAATCTAAGAGGAAGAAGTGTTGATTTCTACTGTTTTGACCGTGTTTTCACGGATGTAGATGTGCTTGAATTTATTGCACAGCATTTTCCGCTGATTCAGAGTAGTGTGCGGCAACCCAAGTTTCAGAGCAGAGTGCTTCTTGAAGCGATGAGCCGGCGTATATGGGCCGCCCAGCCGGTGCAACAGCAAATGACGGAAATGCAGGGCGCTATTCTAGATGCTTTGAATGGCGCGCCCAATGTCCGACCGATTCAAGCACTCTTACTTAGAAATCCGGAATTGAGAGAAGTGGTGATTGATCTACTGACCCTGCGACGCGATTCAGGAAACGCGGCATTAGCGTCTCAAAAAGCCGAATTACTATTGTCTTCATTGGTGGGCTCTACCGCCGCTCGACT
>CAZAPB010000056.1:0-4611 GCA_964486835.1 uncultured Planctomycetia bacterium | reverse complement strand
CAGGGACACTATACCTAATTCATCACCATTAAAAAAAAATAAATTAAGTATATTGTCCCCGGATTTAGTGTCCCCGAAATTCCAGAAAGGAACGGTGACAACTGCCGCGCGGCTGCCGGCTTTTAATGCTCTGGTGACAAGGGTGAAAGTCAAACCCGATCCCCTAGCTTATCTTGAATCGTTCATTAATCGCTACGGAGAGCTAGCTGTTTACTATTTGATCAAAGAAGCGAAAAATGAATTTGGCATTACGGGCATTATATCGCCGCAAATAGCTCCCGGCAAATTGAATGATTTATTGCGAGCTGGCACTTTTGGAGTATCGCAAAAAAGGTTCAAGACGGGCACGTTGACCGTCCGACAATTCTTCGCTTTAAAACAGGTTCTCACAGATGCCGCCGAGAACGGAAAGATCGCAGATTATTCGGGCATTGAAAACCTCCCGAAGATCGTAAGAGAAATAAATCAAGGGTCATCCGCCAAATTAAACCTCGGACAACTGACAGGCTTTCTTACCACAAAGGAAAAAGTCGCGCAGTTAACCGGAAGAGACCCCAAGGAATTCAAAGATTGGAAAATGCCCAGAGTTAACCTCACCTGGAACCAATTTGAAACGATCCAAACCTACTTTAAATCGATGTCCTCCGCCGATCTTGTCTCGTCGTACGGCAAGAACGACGACTCGGGGATCAGAGCTCTTCTTGCAAAGATCCAGGCGGATGAGTCCCTGGCCACGCTTCGCGGCATCCATCTTGCACATCTGACAGGCCTTCTGAACTCACCTCTAAAAGTCGCGGGGTTAACCGGAAGAAACCCCGAGGATTTCAACGACTGGGAAATGCCCTACAGGAATATTACGTGGGATGCTTTTTTGCTAGGACAGCCACCTGCGGCGGCGCGGTTGGCCGTGCCGGGGTCAGGACTAGATGACGTGTCCCAAAATTTGGTTCCTGCGCGCACACTGGTGAAAAATATCAGCCATATTGTGAAGCGTGAACGTTTGTCTCAACGGAGAGGGCGCTCAACCTCATGGGTGTCATCCTATAATAGTCTTATCTATCAATTATTGGGCATACAAGGAATTTTTAATAACCAGACGGTTGTTTACCATGCGGCCGGGGTTGAAGCGGATCTTTTAGCGCAAAACGCGCCCTATGTGATCGCAATCAATGACGATACTTTTATTCCTGGAGATTCGGAAAGCTATACACGACAAGTAAATAGTAGGCCTCTGGGCAAGTTGAAGATTATGATCGGAGACGCCCGTACCGAGGATGTGATGCGGGATTCGATGAGCTATGTCACAACACCCAAAATCACAGTGTTTATGAAAAATACCGCGCAATGGATGTTTCGAGGGCGTACCGACGAAGGGTTTTATTTGAAGAACCTTTTAAAAGTGATGAATCCCGATCAGATAATTCTTGCCGGCAAACAAGACGCGGGGGATGCTTTAAATCTATTTATGGAAAACGGGTATGAGGAGTTCACCGCTTGGCTGCCGGACGAACAAATGAAATTATTGCGTGACGCTGTCCGTGAAGTTGATTCTGCCGATCTTAGCGACCGAAACGCGTTTTATAGCGGACGCGGGAATGGAAGCGAATACGGCATCGCGCAGTCTTATGCAGTGACTCTCGGGCAGGATGCTTCCTCATGGGACGCAAGATCCTATTATGTCCATCCGGTGACCGAATTGATTATTTTGCGTAAAAAACAGGCGACAAATGATTTTGCGCTACCGGGAGCTAGGCTGGCTTATTCTCGAAGAACGTTTTTAAAAGCTGTCGCGGCTGCAGCGGCTGCCATGACTGTCGGCAAATTAGCGAAGTCTGCAGATAACATCCAGAAAAATAGGACCAAGCCAAATTATTCCACCGGCACGCAGATGCCGGCCGAAAAACTCGCTCTCGAAGCGCTGCTTCTTGAGCAGGCGGTACGGCTGAAGCCGGGAGAGCGTTCGGATGATTTCGCGATGTTCATGGACGGTGAGCGTCCGGATCTTTTCTTTTTTGATCGCTCTTCTGAGACCGAGGCCAATCTATGGTTTAAAGGATCGACAACGCCATTAGTCTCCCTCGTAGGAAATCTGGAAGAGAAGCTAAACTTTCGCCGTCTGGAATCTCCCGATAAACATAATCAGGAAGCCGCTCGCGGGTTGGCAGTGCTTTTAAATTCAGGAAAAATGAATACAGACGCGGTTTTTCCTGATCAAGTGTCCCGTCCGGCTTTGGCTCATGAATTGCCTTTTAAAGAACTTAGCAAGATCACGGATATCAATCAGTTCACTGCGCAGGTCAGGATACTTCTGGGCCAGGTAGGCACGGCTCATCGATCGGTTTCATTCCAAAAAGATGTTTTCTATTTATCTGACGCGAACCTTTTGCCATGGCAACAAACTCTGGTGAAGCAACTGATCGAGGAGTCCGGCCTGGGCGATGTGGTGAGGACGGAGGGGATAGAAATTTTTGACGGTGTGGTCGTGCGGTACCTGGTGACAGATGACTTACAGACCAGGCCCAAGCAGGATGGCCGCACGATACTGATTCCATTAGGAGGGATGGAGGCGGATTCTCTTCTGGGGTGGTATGGAGCGTTCAAGATGGGCGCGGCTATCGGTTCGGTGTTTAGCCCGCATTATAAGGAAAGGCTGAAGGAAAGGCTGATTGATTTTGACCAGGTCAATGCCGCTGCCATCTCTGAGAATATAATGAACTTCTATAAGACAAGGGGCCAAAAATTGACCCAGGAACTGCTGTTGGCGATGGTTCGTGGACAAGCCTTGTCTGACACACCTGCCAAAGATCTGCAGCTATTAAAGGAACTCAGCTACTACCTGCCGCTGGCCCAGAGAATACCGATAGAGGCATTCTTGCAGGCGGCTCGAATGGCGACTCTGCAAGTGGGCAGCGCTGCCTGATATTTTCTACAATCCCTAAATAATATTACAAATTTTTATCAATTTTTACAAAGGACATGTAATAAATTTTTTTTGTGAAATAAATCTTTTCTAGCTCTACTAATTTCGTTTTTCAGTATGTATACTAATAAAAAATACCTCCCGTCTTAAGACCTATAACCGGTTGGAGAGAATTGGCCAATATGAAAAAAATAGCGCATATTTTAATACTCATTATATTTGCCATTTCTTCTAATCCGGGGTTTGTGTACGCCGATGATCTTCATGTCTACGATCCGGCCAGGCAGTATAGTACGCCAGCCCAAACCACTGAAGAGCTCCAGGAAGGTTTTTTAAAAGCAACGCGCTTGCTTCAGAAAAAACAGATGCTGGAAATACTTTCCGAGCAATCGCCGGATCTTCGCCGTGCCGGCTCTGCTATTGCGTTCCAGCCTGCCGGGCTCAATTCATTCACTCCTGTACTGCCGGCGGGAATCACTACCCCTCCTTCGGCGAGTGCTGTCTACCAGTGGTTAGCCACTAATCAGAGCCAGAGTCTTCTAGGGCTTGTGGAAAGTTACCCGCAGGATGGCCAGAATAATCAAGGTTTTACCTATGACGAAGCGGTGGCGGGTATTGCTTTTGTCGCGCAGAGGGACCTGATCGCCGCTAAGAAGATATTTGATTTTTATAATTCACAGTGGGACAACAGCGGTTTTTGGACTAACTACAATACACAGGATGTGTTCGGACAGAAGCTAGAGACGGCCAAGATCGTCGGGCCCAATACCTGGATAGGTATTTTCGCCCTTTCCTATTATTCTGAGACCCGGGACGTCCAAGCGTTGGATCTGGCGGTCAAAGTCGGACGATGGATCAGCGGCCTGCCTCATAACGGCGGCGGCGTAGCCATGAGTTTTGACGATCCATTGGGGATACCCAACTGGGGTGCGATCTATTCGGTGGAAAACAACATAAGCTATTACGGTTTTTTGAAGCTTTTGGCCTCAAAAGCGCCGCTACAGACTGACCGCACTCTTTTCGCGGCAGAGCTAACCGGCGTCAAGCAATGGCTGGCAAATACCGCCTATAACCGCGATCTGGGTCTTTTTAAGCGCGGACCGAGCAATAGCGTGAATGACATGACCCTTTCTTTCGATACCAATAGCTGGGCTGTCTCCGCTCTGGGCGTAGAAGGCGTGAAGGAACTTTTGAATTTTGATGACAGTCAGATGAGTCTGTATATCGGGCGCATCGAGCATTATTTCGGGGTGCAGAGGGACGGAACTTTCGGGGGAAATATGTTGACGGCCAAGGGATTTGATTTCAGCGGCTCCGACAATGCCAGCAGATGCGGACGGACCGGTATCAAGTGGGTTGAAGGGACCAACCAGATGATCGTTGTCTATCAGATGCTATCCGAGTATTTTCGAAAAGCCGGTAATAATATTGAGGCCGACAAGTACAGCGCCCGCGCCGATCATTTTGCTTCATTGAACGCGGAGAACCTGACCGCTGACGGTAAGAGTTATACGTATAGCGATCTGGCTAATGCCCGGGTATTTTGGGATGTTGGCGTTTGGCGCACCTCACCGGGTCCGGCAGTGGCATCCAGCTCGTGGGTTTATTTTTCCCTCAATGGGCTCAATCCTTTTAATCCGCATGGGCAACGGTCGCTGACCTCCGCGCTCAGTTTTACCGCGTCCACCACT
>CAZAPB010000055.1:0-9769 GCA_964486835.1 uncultured Planctomycetia bacterium | reverse complement strand
ACCGAGAGAGCTGACCGTCGACGAAATGGGAAAGTTCTGTTTCAAATCTAGATTTTTAACATAACGGTACTTGTCGGAAAGATTTCCGAATGGATTACTCCAATCGATCCCATAGTCGTATTGAGGATTCAAAATGATCTGCAGGATCCTCACCTCGATCAAAACCGCCTTGGTGGAAGTATCAAGACTTTTGATGATTTGCTCGACCTCCTTCAATCTCTCGGGAAAAGCGGAGATCACCAGCTGATTGGAGCGGTCATCCGCCTGGATCGATCCGACCGCTTTGACATCCAGCCGCTGTTTAAGCTGTGCCGCGATATCCTTGGCAACCGCGTACTGCAATTTGTAAGTTCGCGTTTCGATCTTGATATCCATCAGCTCCAAAATATGCGCCATTCGTCTGAGATTTTCCTTGGTGTCGATCAAAACCACCGATCCGGTATCTTCATCGATCACGATCTTCCCTACATTGCTTTTCAGGCTGTCAAGCGCTGCCAGTACATAACTGGGTTTGGCATATTTCAAATTGATAATACGCACATCCGTGGCATCGTTAAATTTCTTGCCGTAAGTACTCAGATATTCTTCAGCCGTCATGACATAAAAAATATTGCCCACACGATTGTAAGCGAGATTATTCGCTCTTAAAACAATGTCCAGCGCATCGCCGATCGTAACCTCCTTCATCACCAGCGTCACGCTACCGGTAATGGTTTTACTGATCGCAACGTTGAATTTTCCTTTCAATGATAAAAATTTGAGGACGTCAATAATATCCATATCCCTCAGATCCAACGATATGCTCTGCGAGAGCATATCGCCGTTTTTTACGCTTTCTGGATTGTTCAGGCGCATCAGAGGTTCCGTGGCGGCAAAACCGAGACCGCCGATCGTCCCCGCAAAAAAAATAAGCATGGCGGTTCTGACAAAAAAACGTAATCCATTGGCAAGTCTTGGCACTTTCAGGTCGCTACGCTTATCGGAGTTCAACCTCTTTGTCCTTCACTTTTAAAACAAGCTTATTATCAAAAATACTCAAAAGCTCCATGCCATCGAGCTTTTCTCCCTTTTTCAGAAAAAAAGTAATATTGGTTTTTACATTTTTTATCATGGCATAAATTTCATTGGGATCCGCCGAAAGCGAGATACCCACCAAACGGTAATCAGTCAGAGCCACCGTGCCCTCGTCCCGCTTGTCGTCCTCTTTCTTGGCCGCTCCGGGCTTGAAAATATTCCGGATGTTAGCAGTCTCAAGTTGAATTTCCGGGTCGGTATTGGCACCCGCGACTGCTTCGGAATTCACACGCGCTTCTTTGCCCGCGGAAATATAAGTAAATTTTACGAGATTTTTTGTATTCTTCATTTTTCGAAATTCGATGGCAACAACCGCTATAAAATAGGCAAAAAATAAAATCATTACGACAAATAAGAGCCTTAAGATCTGCTTGCGGTCCGTCAAAAAAACTTGAAAGCTAAAAGGGCTTCTCACACTTTGTTTTGGGGATCTCTTGGCGAATGAAAACATAGATATTTTTTTCGGCAGTCCCTTGCCCCCCTCCCCGGGAACGGGAACTTTCGCTTTTCTCAGTTCAACTTCGCCTGGATTTTCAATCAATCTCAATAAATCTTTTTCAGCGGAATCTTGCTTATCGGGCATGAATTTTAATAGACTCTCTGTTGTATTGTATCGGTTCTCTTCCAAATCGCTTGGCTCTCTTGGCTGATGATGTCCTTGGCAATCGCCAGGTCCACTTCGCTTTTCCCGCTCATAATCAGCTTTTTCAAGGCCTTGTGGCAAAGCATCGTGATGCGGCGCGGATAACCACCCGTGTAGCGGTGAATCTCCTCAATCGCCTGATCCGAAAAAAAGGGCTTGCTGGATGCCGAACCTGCCTTGGAAAGCCGGAACTCGATCATCCGCTTAGTATCGTCAATATCGAAAGGATTTAGCACGTATTTAAAGCTGATACGGTCATAAAAATTGGGGAGACCCATGATCTTGGGTACCAATTCCAGCTGGCCCAACAACACCACCTGAAGGAGTTTGCACTCGTTGGTTTCAAAGTTAAGAAAGATACGAAGTGCCTCCAGCGTGCTTTCGGTAATACGCTGTGCCTCGTCAATAATCAAAGTCAGCGTTTTCCCCTCGTTAATTGCTTTTTGAAATAAAAATTTCTCAACCATATTCATCATCTCCGGGACATTCATCGCGGAAATATCCTTGGACGTCTCAATATTGAAGTGATGAAAAAGAGATCCCAGAAAATCCGATTCAGTGTCAAAGCGAGGGTTGAGCATCATAAAAAAAACAAAATCATTCCGTTGCCGCAATTCATGAACCAATTTCCGCGAAAGCGTCGTCTTGCCGGTCCCGATATCGCCAAGAATTACCGACAACCCCCGCTTTAACCGAAGCTCAATCAGAGTATTTGTAAGTGCCGAATCATGTTCTTTCGACAAATAAAAGAAATTCGGGTCCGGACTCGTGGAAAAAGGCTCACTTTCAAATCCCAAAAGTTTATAATAACTCATGTTACACCTGTCGCCCGTTGGTTAATATCTGGTTAATCGTATTATCCATTTATTCATCCGTGGCAGACCCCTGCCTTATCACCAAGAACAAACGTACTACCATCGCACAAGTTGCGATGGATGCTCGCCTTAGCAATTCTTTAAGAGATATATTTCACCATTTGTAACTATAACACAATGGGCTTCTGCTGAAAAGAAATTAATAGTTATAATAAATAGTTAAATTAATGGATTATTGGTGAATTGCATTTTTCTTGATAGGCGGGAATATTTTAGGCAATATTTGGCGCGGGGTGATGCTATGACCGCATTAAAAAAATGAATTGTTTATCGCTTTATTTCCAATGCATGTATATAACCACGACTATAGCAGCGTTAAAGATAAAAAATATGAATAACACCAGAAACAGTGGCACGCCCTGAATTCTTTTGTGATCACCCATGAGCTATTTCCCTTTAATTAGATTAGTTAATACAAGATTACTTAAGTTACTTTTGGTTATTACCAAAAATTGTTTTTTGACTCCCAAGCCACCGAAGCCAGCCTTGCTGGATTTCCTCAGCAGTCGCATTGAAATATTTTTTAAAAAGATCATTCGTCGAAACACCGGATCCGCCGTCTTGAATAAACTGAGTGATACTTGCCATACCTTTCTCTTTGATCAGATATTCCACCAAGCTCAAAGACTTTATGTAAACGAGTGTCATTTCTGAATTGTTGAAAGGGTTGCGTTGCCCCAAAAAAGCCTGGTCCAGCCTTTCTATATCCGGTACTCTCCTCAATACTTGATTCATCACCAGGACCCCTCTTGTCTTCGTATCCATTTTTTTTCCCTCAATCCATTGGGCAAGGCCCTCGTTTATCCAATGCGGAATTGGTTTTCTCTCCATCGCGTTGACAAATGCATGAGTCAGTTCATGCCGGATCATGGGTTTCATCAATTCAACCGATGCAATGTCGGCGGTATAGGAAATTCTCACTTTGCCGTCGAAATAACCATTGACCCTGTGCGGCAGTTGGAGCTGCTCGTGGAATTCTCCGGCCCGATAGAAAACAACCGAAATTCTATTTTTCGGAAAAAAATTCAATTGATAGCTCACTTCATTATACGCCTCTTCCAGGTCTGTCAATATATTATGCCCACCCAATTTAGCAATAAACTCATGTTCGGCTGAAAGGATAAAATGTTCAGAGTTCTCATTTCCCATCACTGCTTCCGGAGTTGATTCCGCAATTTTCTTCTCGAGAAGCTCCACATTCTTATCTTTGGGATTGATGGCTTTTGCCTGACTCAGATATTTCCGCGCCAGATCAAATTTTTGAATCGTCCATGCACAGTAAGAAGCCTGCGTCAGGGCCCGAATATTCGTTTTATCCGTTTGCACCGCTTGTTCATACAAAAGCAGGCCTGCGTCGTTTTGGCCGCTTTTGACTTTTAAGTTTGCCTCGGCAAAGAAGGCATTTGACAACGCTGAAGCATAGCGCTCATTCCCAGGCTCGATCGCCAGCGCGGACTTAAGATACCTTTCCGCTTCGTAATAATTCATCAAGCCGATAGCGCGCATGCCTTTCTCATAATGCACAACGCCTAGATTTTTTTGGACCTTAGGATTGTGATCGGAGTACTCAAGCGCGGCAAGCAGATTGAGCTCCGCGCCGTCCAAATCGCCCTGCTTCGTCTTCTCGGCAGCCGCTGCGTTAAGCGCCCCCGCTTTTTTTAAATCTTGGTCGTCTGCCGCGATAACAGGCGAAGCTACCGACAAACCTAAAAAGAATAAAGCCCTAGCCGCATTCAGGCTCTTCATCTTTAGAAAACCAGTACATTTTGAAAAAGAGGTTTCATCGCCAAAGAGATTCCCCACCATCCGCTTAAAAAAAGAAGCCCTGTGACCGCCAAGTCCGCGACAAGATCACTGTTAATCATTTTACTCCACCGGGCCCTGGCAGATTCCAAGCCCAACGCCGATAGAACCCCGATCGCCGGATAAACCATATAGAAAAACTGATGTTCCTGATTCGCGCTAAGCTCCAAAACATGCCAAGGTTCCGCAAAATAAAAATAAAATACTAAGATCCATATCCAAAATACGGCCTCAACCTTTGCCGCTCTATTGTCAAGTGGCGTTAAAATCCCGGTGCATTGACGGTAAAATCGCCGAAACATCAATAAAGCGAATGAGAATACTGGCATCAGAAAAAAAACACCGAAGGAAAAAAATAGTAAAGGCGGCGGCCGGTGGCTGACAGTGTTAAACCATCCTGTCGTATCCTGCTTCATCGCCAAAGACAAAGAAAACGGCTGATGAAAAGGATTTCCAAAAGTCTGCCAGACTTTCACAAACCAAAAACCTGATACCGTCAATGCTACCAAAAAAAATACCAGGAATTCCGAAGGAATCCAATTGGAAATTTTTTTCCCTCCTCTGCTCTTTTCAAAATATGTCACAATCAAAATTACGACCAAAAGAAGAATTCCCGTCTGTTTGGTTAAGATCGCCAACGCTCCTGAAAAACCCGCCGCCGCAATCCCCAAATAGTTTTTCTTTTGTAAAAAAATAAGGTATAAAAACAGGGAGAGTGCCATAAAAAAAGTAAGCATATCTTCGGGACCAACTCGATGCGCCAGAAAAATACTTACCGGATTGACAGCCATCAGAAAAGAAGCCCAGAGCCCAATTTTTTCATTGAAGAACCGAACACCGAAAAGAAAAGTCATGATGATCACACCCAGATTAAAAAAGAGCGGCACAATCACGGCCCAGAATTGGGCTTGAAAAATGATTTTTGGCTTTACCGACCTAACCTTCTCTCCGAGGTTCGAGGTGCAAACCCCATAAAACAGCGCCTGATTTGCGAATAGTTTATGGGACGCCATCAATAAATACGGAAAAAGCGGCGGATTATAATAAAGCGGTTCGTCATAATAGGAGTGGCCGGCCATTTTTAATGTTTGAACGAAATTCCCTTTCAGGGCTTCTAAGGCGGGCCTGCAATAAGTCAATTCAATCGGCGGGTTTTCGGGCAAAATAGAATTACCCAGATCAGTTCCCCGCAGATTATAGCCACTGCCAAAACCCACTTTATCCAATTTCATTGCCAGCACTACATAATGTTTTTGTTCACCCTGCCAATGTGGCAGCCAAAACGCCTTGGACCGAATCCAAAAAGCAAAAACCAGGATTAATAACAACACGAGAAATACCGCAATTTTTTTTAAGGTCATGGCACACACCCGATGAACTGAAAAGCCGTATTATAAAAAATATCGACCAGCTTCATCGGTTCCAAAATTAAAAACCGCTGTTTAAAAACCGTCTCACAACCGATCGGCACGGACCAAGCCACGGTGGGCACTAAAAGGGCAATGACAAAAATCCAACCTAAAATTGGCTTCGAGAAATATTTGGATATCCTCTCCTGAAAAGCACTAACGCCGTAACCGGAAAGCATTGCCAGCGCCGGATAAATGGGAATCAGGTACCGCTCCTCCCGCGACTCAATTCGAAATGCAAAAAAAACAACAAAGGGCAAAATCCAGAACCAAAGAAACAAAAGAGCGTGACGGACTTTATTGTCCGGACCGTTCGCCAACAGTTCCCTCAAAAAATACTGAAAAGTCAAATGACCGAAAACAAATGCAGGGCAAAGCATTGGGAGGTTATACAAGAATAGAATCAACGCGTGCGGCCGGTGACTAAGCAATCCAAACCAGCCGCTCAAGTCCTCTTTTAAGATCCGGTTAGCATCCGGCTGATAAACCGGGTTGCCATATACCCCGTACACTCTCAGAAACCAATGCCCTGAAATCAGAATTGCCGCAAGAAAATAGCACCAAATATACTTATTTCTAAAAAAAGCAAGCCAAGCCCTCGGCAAATACCATTTGTGGTCGCCGGTGAATAGCAAGTATAGAGCAACCGCCGGAAAGATCAAAAGCGCGCTTTGCTTGGCCAAAACCGCAAAGCCTCCTATGAGGCCCGACAGAAAAGTATAAAAAAGACTCTTTTTCCGATACGAGAATAAAAACAGAAAAAGCGACGCAATCACAAAAAAAGATACAAAATCGTCCGAGAGAATTTTGCACGAATTCACGATATCGATGGGATGAATCGCCATCAAGAGCATGGCATACAGCGCGGCCCGGGAGCCAAACAAAAACCTCCCGAAGAAAAAAGTCAGCAGAATCATCAAAAGGCTTGAAGCCAACGGCACGATAACCGCCCAAAATTGAGCCTTGAAAAAATGTATGTTCATACTAATTCGCGACGGTTCATGATCAGCATCTGTATTCAAAACCACAAATGGCTGTCCGGGACCGCTAAATAAATTATGCGAAACAGCGAGCGCTACGGGGAAAAGCGGCGATTTATGATAAAGCGGCAGGTTGTTAAACTCGAGCCCGAATTTTTTATAGGCCCTGACAAAATCGCCATCCACGGATTCCCTAAGAAGAACCGGGTAAATAAACTGCCAGCCTGGGTATTTAGCGTAGGTCTCATTTCGAATTTCAACTTGGTAGAGATTTAGTCCCTCCAGACCCAGCGAACTATATTTCATCGCCAGAGCTACATATTGACTTTGGTCACCCTGCCAATGTTGTAAAAAAAAGGTAAAAAAGCGTATGCCAAAAGCAAATATGAAAACCAAAGCGACGGCGATGCCCAGCCAAATTCTTTTGCCCCGCCCCGTCTTAGACAATGAAAAAACAGCGAGCGTCGTCATGAAACCTGCGGCTCTATTTTGACATTTCCAATCCGCCTGAGCACAATAAAGTTACCCATTTTCTTCTCGACCCTATAACGACTAAAAATCTTGTCGCCAAAATTCTTAAACTGCGCCGCGGAAATCGCCATCGAAACCGAATCGAGCACAACCACCTCGGGAGAATTGCCTCCCATGAAGTCCAAAACAGTCCAGGTAAACTCGCGGCCGCGGAAAATATACATCGGATCGCGATTGTTGAGCATGACTACTCCATGAGCCGATTTAAGATAGTACAAAAGATCCTTTCTTAAGACAGTCCTTGCCTGCGGCGATAACCGCGTTGAAAGATAGGCCGCCGTTTCTTTCAAACCACTTTCGCCGTAGTTGAGCCACGATTCAGCCGTCGTGTACGATCCCGTTTGTCTGAGATCAAGTGCGCTGTTCGTCGAAAAAATAAAGAGAAAACACACCAGCACAAACCCGATGACCGATATTCTTCTGCGATAAAGCGAGAAAATTAGAACCCCGGCGAACGCCAGAACTACCGGCAGAAAATAAAGCTGGTAGTGCCGGAGCGATCGTGCGTCGTTCACAGAATACGCCAAAAAAAGAATACTGTCGCCTAGTTTATAATAATAAGAACACAGGCTCGCCCAGAGAATAATAAAAAAAACAAGTAGCCCGCTTTTTTCCTGTAAACATCTTCGGAAAGCGGTCTCGGCAGGCTTGAAGAACCCTGCCAAGCACCCAACGATGCCAACGATAAAAAGCGGGTAAACCGGATGCTGGTACTTCATCATGTCCATGCTTGGCCGGATAAAAAAATACGGCACCCACACCGTCGCCGCGGACAAGAAACAAAAATCAATAAGTTCAAGCTTTCTTCTTTTGAAGAAAACAAGAAACCTTTGCAGAAGACAACCCGACAGCAAAATAAAAAAAACCGGTGATACCCAAAGAAATGGCCACCGTAAATTGAGAGGAATTTCACTTATCATTAATTTTAAATTGATGCCCTGCCCAATGCGCCCAAAGCGATGCATCTCTTGCTGCCTGAGAAAAATCATCGAATCGATATTCGTGGATTGGCAATAAACAAGCCAAACCCCCCAGGCCATGGCACTTCCTAAAACGAAAACAAAGAAAAGATCGCCGGCCATTTTTTTCCACTCGCGGTTAAGGAGCCGGTAGATTAATACGCCCGCGGCGATTAAAAAAGGAGTTCCTTCTTTACTCCAAAGCAGTAAAGTAAAAACAAGCGCCAGCACCAAAGGTCTCTGAAAAAGAAAACGGGACCTGGTTTTTTCGTAATGGATAAAAAAATAAACAAATAAATTCGCGTACAAGAATGTATACGTTGAATCGGCATCGATCAATAGCGAGTGTTGCAAAATTAGCGGATTGACCAAATAAAGACAAAGTGCAAAAAAAATCGCGGTGTTTTTGAGAAATAAAGTTTCTTTATCTAATAAAAGTATTAATGTGCGGGCCATAACGATCCCAACCAGCAGAAAACATAGAATTCCAAAGCATCTTGCCGCAACCTCGGTTGTCCCAAAAAACAGGAAAATCAGCGAGAGAGTATAATCATACATCGGCAAATGCGGGATCGCCTCTCCATGCTTCTCTCCAAAAACCGCTTCCGGCCCCTTAGGCCCAAGCATACGAATCGCGTCAGCCCGGATAACCAGATCCGTCTCATCCAGAGTAAACGGCTTATGAACAGAAGAGAAAAAGCAGAAAATTGCAATGGAGGCACATAACAGGAAAAAAACAAACGACGGGACGATCCAAGCTTTCTTGCTAAACTCCGCCATACTCACGCGGCGATTAAATAAAAAATAGTTTTGAAGCATGTTGACAGGCCGGCTTGACGGGTGAAAAAAAACCCGCGCCCTCATCCTCGGTAAATTCCAGCATTCGGTCGGAGCCTCTTGATCCGTTAGCGGAAGCAAAGACAACAATAAAATTGTCCGTTAGTCTGAAATTACCCAATGAGACAATTTTTCCGTTAGATTGCCAATTTTGTCCGCATTAACATCAAAATTTGCTTAAGGTAACAATATACCAGATACAAACCAAACTTACTCACACCTTTCTTCCGGTCCGTAAAAATGTACGGCACTTCTTTGATTTTATTTTCATGCCTGGATTTGACAAAAACCTCAAGCCCGATTTTAAATCCAACGGGATTGAGCACCACCCCGCTGAGAATGGTTTTTTTAAAGAAAAAGAAGCCCGATGTCGCATCATGGACCGCAGTGATGGGCCGCGCCAACCAGCAGGCCACTTTGGACGTGATAACCCTTTTGATAGGCCAGTTTTGAATGCCTCCGCCCTCCACGTAGCGGCTTGCTACGGCGAGATTAGCGCCGGAAATAATCGCTCGCACTAAAGTGGGCAATAAAACGGGTGGGTGGCTTAAATCCGCGTCCATCACCCCCACACTTTCTCCCCTGGCTTCAAGAAAACCGTCAATGACCGCGGCCGAAAGACCTCGCGGCCTTCCCTGACGGTTGATCAAACGCACTC